>CAJXUT010000029.1 GCA_913061365.1 uncultured Colwellia sp. | reverse complement strand
TCTTCGTCGGCAGCGTCAGATGTGTATAAGAGACAGCACTGGTACTGCTGCTAAATATCAACGTCAATTAACTCGTGCAATTAAACGCGCTCGTTACTTGTCATTATTACCATACACTGACTTACACAAGTAAGCTGAAAAGGGGTTTATTATGGAAGTAATTCTTCTAGACAAAATCGCCAAATTAGGCGGCCTTGGTGACAAGGTATCGGTTAAATCTGGTTACGCACGTAACTATTTATTACCACAAGGTAAAGCAGTTTTTGCATCAGCAGCAAACGTTGAGCACTTTGAAGCACGTCGTGCTGAATTAGAAGCTAAATTAGCTGGTGTTTTAGCAACTGCTGAAGCTCGCGCTGCTAAAATTGTAGAATTAGGCGAAGTTACCATTGCATCAAAATCTGGTGAAGAAGGTAAATTATTCGGTTCTATTGGTACTCGTGACATTGCTGATGCAATCACCGCTGCTGGCGTTGAAGTTGTTAAAGCTGAAGTACGTTTACCATTAGGTGCAATTCGTGAAACTGGCGAATTTGAAATCGCTATTCACTTGCACCACGATGTAGATACTAGCATTAAAGTAGTTGTTATTGCTGAAGCATAATTATTAGCTTTAAAGCTGTTACTTTAGCTTACTTTTAGTAAATTAATATTACAGTAAAAAGTACTACATAAAGGCACCACAGGTTCTTATTTTATAAGAAAATGTGGTGTTTTTTTATATGCTATTTTTGATTAATCTTATTCTCTACTTGTTCTGGCATTGGCCAATCTGCTTTATTAACAATCCCTCGTTCTATCATTCCACCAAGACCTTGCATACCTCCTGTATGAAGTAATACTATTTTCTCACCTGGGCTAAAGTAACCTTCGTCAAGTAGGTCTAAAAAAGCGAGTATCATTTTGCCGGAATAAACAGGTTCAAAATTTACCCCTGTCACTCGATTGAATTCAATTATTCGACTAGCATCTTGTGGGCTAAATTTAGCATATCCACCGCGGTGATAGTTGGTTAATACATGCCAATTATTGTGGGGTTTTGCAAGCTCAGGTAATAAGGATTCAACTTGCTCTTTTAAATAGTCAGCATTCTTTAACACGGCAATGCCAAGTATTTTATGATTCGTTTGGTTCGATGTATCTCCAGCTATTAAGCCTGCTAGAGTTCCACCGCTGCCTAGCGGAGTAATTAAAGTATCAAAGGTAGTTTGTTGAATTAGTTCGGTGATTACTTCACTAACACCTTTAATAGCGAGAGAGTTACTACCACCTTCAGGGATAAAAGCATAAAACGGGAATTGTTGCTGTAACTCAGCAAGATAATCACTATCGTATCGGCGTCGGTATGTTTTTCTGTCCACAAAGTGCAGCTTCATACCCCAATGTGCAGCCCACGAGAGTGTAAAATTATTAGCGTACTCTGCTTCACCACGAATAATACCTATACAGGGAATACTTTGTTCAAAACATGCAAATGCTAATGCGTGAATATGATTTGAATAACATCCGCCAAAGCTAAGTACTCCTTGAACACTTGATGATTGTTTAACTGTTTGAATATTATATTTAAGCTTACGCCATTTATTTCCAGAGATGATTGGATGAATAATATCATCACGTTTTATTTGAACCTGTACCTTATGTTTATTGAATGCTGGGTGATTTAGCGGTTGTAGATCAGATAAATTAGCCATGGTAATACGTTTTTTTATAGGAAAGTGGTAATAAAAAACTAAAAAGCCAATAATAATACTTGCAGCGGTGCTCCAATAAAGGATACTGTTATTAATAATTTTTTTAAGTCATTCATTTTAATAATAATATAATACATAAATACATGTCTTTATTCTCATCAATAAATAATATTTTTTCAAAAAGTGATTCGAATCAAGTGGTTGGTATTTCTTTGCAACAAGAATCAATCGCTTTATGCTCATTGTCTTCTTTAATTGCAACGGCACCTGAGCAAATACCTACTGATTCTGAAGGCCTTTTTCAACATAAATCAGTTAATCAATTAGATTTTTCTGATGCCCTTGCAACTTTGAAAGGAGAATTAGCTTTCAAAGGTAAATGCCATATTGTACTTAGCGCAGAACAGTCGCAAATTGTGCAAGTTGATAAGCCAAACGTTCCTGCAGCGGAAATTAATGCAGCCTTAAAATGGCAGGTAAAAGATCTCGTCAGTATATCGCCAGATAATATGGTTGTAGATTACTTTGATGGCCCAGTATTAGCGGGTGGTAAACAAAAAGTGAATGTAGTCTGTGCCCCTATTGATGAACTTAAAAAAATTGTTGCGGCAACCAATAGCCAAGAAAGTGAAGTAAGAAGCATAACAACGGTGGAGTTTGCTTTTGCTAATTTACTGCCAATGCAAAGTGATGCTTGTTTGTTAGTTTGTCAGCAGCCAAATGAAGAAATTGTATTATTAATTGTTAAGCAAGGTAAGCTGTACTTTCATCGTCGCTTACGGGGTTTTAAGCAAATTGCACACCGAACTGAAGATGAATTATCAATGGCAGTGGTTGATAATTTAGCGCTCGAAGTACAACGTTCTTCTGACTTTTTTGAGCGTCAATTAAAACAAGCATCAATAAAAGAAATAAAAGTATTATTACCTATCGCTAATGAAAGCTTTTTAGCAAGAAAGCTAGCTGAGAATTCTCATGTTCCGGTTACTTTATTAACGTTACCTGAAGCATATCAGCAACACCGAAGTTTTGCTGCTGCTATTGGTGCTGCAATGTATGATAGAACTCTTGTAGAGCAATCTCAGGAGGTAGCACATGTCAGCTAATGTCAAAGCAGGTGATTCTGCTAATAAATACACCATCAATTTATTACAGCCAGAGCTTCTTCCAGAAAAAGTGTTTTTAACATTACCTAGAGTTGTGTCAACATGGGTTATTGCTTTTACACTCATGTTAGCTTGGGGTGTTTATACAGAATTTGAACATAAATCATTGCAAGGTAAACTTAACGTTTTACAGAAAGAAAAAGTAAGGCAAGATAAACAACTTGCCGATTTAACTTTGCAAATTACTTCTCGAAAAGTAGATAGTAACCTAGCAGAAAATTTGGCATCAATTAAATTATTGATAAACAATAAAAAAGCGCTACATGATAAATTAACAAACCCAAATAAAACTTATGTAGCAGGTTTTGCTACAGCAATGAATGAATTAGCTCAATTGCATCATCAAGATGTTCGATTACAAACCATTAATATTAATAATGATGACATGACTTTTTCAGGGATAGCTTTAACGCCAGAAGCGGTACCAGCATGGTTAGCTGGCTTTGAAGACTCCCTGTTATTATCAGGTAAATCATTTTCACACTTTAAGTTATCTGAGAACGAAGAAAATATTACTGAATTTACTGTGAGTTCTAAAGCTAAAGAGGTGTCATTAAAATGAAACAACAATGGCTAGAAAACAGTGAAAAATTTTTAAAACTAACGATTCGAGAACAATATTTAATATTACTTACGGGTCTTGTAGCAGTATTCTTTATTATATTTTACTTATTTATTGATGGCAAAATGACTGCTAATACTAATGCGAGTAAAAAAATAGTACAGCTAGAAAACAGTAATCGCTCATTGAAATTGTCAGTTCTTGAATTACAAGCTGGGTTACAACAAGATCCCAATGTAGAAGTTAGAGATAAAATAGCTCAATATGAAAGTAAGCTTGCCAAAGTTGACAAGAGCTTACTTACATTAACCAGCGATCTGATAAGCCCTGTTCAAATGCGTTATGCACTTTTAGACTTGTTGAACCTTAAAAAAAGTGTGTCATTGTTATCTTTTGAGCTACTAGGTGCACAACCTTTATTAACAACACCGCCGACAAAATCAACCCCTGAAATTGCTCGTGAACAAAATAAAAACCAAGTGAGCGCGAATGACAACTCTTCTGGCGTAAACTTATATCGTCATGGTATTAAAATTAAACTTTCAGGAAGTTATTTTGATTTACGCGATTATTTAACACAGCTTGAAAAACTAAAATGGAAGTTTTTTTGGCAGGACTTTAATTTTAAGCTAACAGAATATCCTAATAGTGAATTAGAAATTGAGATGTATAGTTTAGGTACTAAGAAGGAGTTTGTAGGTGTTTAAATTTTCTTCTTTATTTATATTAATTTGTAGTTTTATCTTATCGATAACACAAGTGATGGCAAATACTGATCCTACTCGTCCGTTTGGCCATAAAGTAACATCAGTAATAGCGCCAGGTGAGAAAAAGCTAGTTTTACAATCCATTATTCACGGAGATGGCATTCATACAGCAGTGATTAATGGCAAAGTATTACGAACTCTTGATCGTATTGGAGAATATCAGCTAACCGCCATTAATGATCAAAGTGTGGTTTTGCGTGGTAAATCAAAACAGCTAAAATTACATATATTTAAAAATAATTTAGTAAAAGTTAAAACTTATTAGCGAGAGAATACTCGTCAAGAATCTTTAAATTCAAGCATAATAAAAAAAGTTGAATTATGAAACAGTTAAAATTAAACATAGCGTTATCTTCTCTATTGCTAGCATTAGGGGGCTGCCAATCAACCCCTGATCAACCTACAGATATTAAAGAAGGGTTAGATCAAGCAATTAATGAAACAGCAGTGTTAAATAGCCCTAAGGCATTAACACAAGTGCCAAATTCAGTGCAGCAAGATCTTATGCAGCAAAGTATGGCGCAAGCCAAGCAAGGTCTGTTATCTGAAAAAAGATTAGAAGTGTCTGCAACCTCTGTTGCTGCGAAAGACTTTTTCACCGCTATAGTTGCAGATTCTCCCTATAGTATTGCTATTCACCCAGATGTAAATGGCAGCATATCTTTAAGTTTATCTGATATAACTTTGACTGAGGTTCTAGCGGTAGTTGAAGATATTTATGGCTTTGATATTCGACGAAATGGCAGTGTTATTCAAGTTTATCCTGCAGGCATTCGTACTGAAACTATTGCACTCAATTATCTTTTCTTAAAACGATTCGGTACTTCTACTACCAGTATTAATTCAGGTGGTGTCTCTGAAAACGATCCGAATAGCAATAGTAATAATAACAGCAGTAATAACAATAATAGTAGCAGTAATAATAACAGTAGTAGTAACAGTCAAAACAACCAAAACAATAGCGGTATTAATATTTATACCGAAAATGAAAGTAGTTTTTGGTCTGAGCTAAAAGAAACATTATCAGCCTTTGTAGGAAGTTCTGACGGACGCTCAGTAATTATTTCACCTCAAGCAGGTTTAGTGACTGTTCGTGGGTTGCCTGAGGAAATTTCAGCCGTAAAAAAATTCATCAGTGATACTGAAACACATTTACATCGCCAAGTTATTATTGAAGCAAAAATAATGGAAGTAACACTTAATGATGAATATCAGCAAGGTGTACGTTGGAATGAAATATTAGGCAGCTTAGGTAATACAGATTTTACTTTCAGTACAACAGGCAGTATTTCAGGTAATACAATTAGCGGTGATATTGGTGGAGCTTCAGCAGTAAGCTTTTCAGGCCATAATTTTAATGGAGTCATTGACTTACTACAAACGCAAGGTAATGTGCAAACACTCTCAAGCCCAAGAATAACAGCGACAAATAACCAAAAAGCTGTGATTAAAGTGGGTGAAGATGAATACTTTGTAACAGATGTTTCTAGCACTACAACAACAGGTACATCAACTACAACAACGCCAGAAGTAGAATTAACGCCTTTCTTTTCAGGTATTGCATTAGATGTTACTCCTCAAATAGATGCCCAAGGCAATGTTATTTTGCACGTACACCCTTCAGTTACGTTGACGGGCGAGCAAAATAAAGTGATTCAAATTGGCGAACAAGAATTAGTTTTGCCATTAGCACAAAGTCGAGTAAGAGAATCTGATACGATTATTCGTGCTAAGTCAGGTGAAATCGTGGTGATTGGGGGCTTAATTGAAACCTATCAAACAGATCAAGAGTCTAAAACACCATTACTAGGGGATATTCCTTTTCTTGGTAACTTGTTTCAAAGTGTTAGTGAAGTCGAACAAAAGCGAGAGTTAGTTATTTTGCTTAAACCTGTTGTGATTGGTCAAGATACATGGAAAACGCAGCTACAAGATGCTCGCTCTTTATTACAAAAGTGGTTCCCAGAAGAAGACGAACCCATTAATGCTCAATAGCAGAGTTTGTAATTTATGTACTTGTATCACTTTGGCTTAACAGAGTTACCTTTTACGTTAACACCAAATACGAGTTTTTTTTTAGCGCTAGAGCCTCATAATGAGGCATTGGCGGTATTAATGACGGCACTGAAAACTGGCGAAGGCTTCATCAAAGTGATCGGTGAAGTTGGCACTGGAAAAACATTATTATGCCGAAAATTACTTAATGAAATACCAGAGCACTTTGTTACTGCATATATCCCTAATCCGTATTTAAATCCTGATGAATTACGAAGAGCTGTTGCTATTGAACTTGGTGTGAAACAAGCACAGCGTATGTCAGTACAGTTATTAACACAGCGTATTCAAAATAGATTGTTAGAGCTGCATTCTAAAGGTCACTCGGTGGTTTTAATACTTGATGAAGCACAAGCATTACCAGAAGAAAGTTTAGAAGCACTACGATTATTTACTAACTTGGAAACAGAAAGCCGCAAGTTATTACAAGTAGTATTATTTGCGCAACCTGAATTAGATCAACGTTTGGCTCAAACTGAATTTAGGCAATTGCGCCAACGAATTACTTTTTCCTATCAGCTGCGTGCAATGAAAGCAGAAGAAGTTCAGCAATATATACAACATAGGCTGCAAATCGCAGGCTATAAAGGAGCTGCATTATTTTCCACAGGCTTGTGCAAAAAAATAACGAAAGCCAGTCAAGGAATACCGCGCTTGGTTAATATCATATGTCATAAAATGTTGATGCTAAGCTATGGTCAAGGCAATTACCAAATGACAAAAAAGCAGTTAGCTGCGGCAATAAAAGATACTGAAAGTATAAACGCTTCATCTACAACGATTTTTAATAGGAAGAATATTTTTTTGTTTAGTCTTTTTACTACCTTCTTATTCATACTGGGGTATTTCACTTACTCACTCTATCGTTCTGGAGGGGGTTGATGAGTGTTATTAACCAGATGTTAAAAGACCTAGAACAACGCACGCCTGAACAAGGGCAGAATGCTGTGCCTGTGGTTAATAATCAAAAAACCTCAACAATTAAAATAGTTTTAATTAGTTTAGCCGTGTTAATTACTTTAAATATACTTGGGTTTTATATTTGGGACTTACAAAAGCAAGTCACTATTAGTGAGCAAAAAGTAAAACAACACTTGTCAGAACAAAGTGAAGTTACACCGAAAAAACAAGAGCCTATCCAAAAGTTACCTCAGCCATTGGGTGAAGCATTAGCGACAAATCAACAAGAAGTTCAGCCCGAAGAAGTAAAACCTGTACCGTCTCTTGCATCAAAGGCTGAAGTTAAACCTCAGACTGAATTAGCGCAAGAATTAACACCGCAAGAAAAAATTATCAGTGTAGAGCAAGCCCAAGTGTTAGACACCACATTGAAGAATAAAACTAAAGCTACTGAGTTAGTTGCAGCTCAAGCAGTGCTTGAGGAAAAGCGTGATACATCAATTACTCCCATTGCACGAGTGAATGTACCAACAGAAAGTAAAATGACAGTATCTCGTCGTCAACTAACAGCTAAAGAGTTAGTATCACAAAAATTAGCAAGAGCTGAGAAAGCGATAAAAAATAACGATATAGTTAAAGCTGAAAAGTTATTTGAAGAAACCTTAATTATCGATCCAAACAATAAGCAAGCACGTAAGAAACTTGCTGCTTTGTGGTTTGGAAGAAAATCATATCAACAAGCAATAAATTTATTGTCTCAGGGGATATCACTTGACCGTAATGATGCTGAGTTAAGGATGCTAAAAGCGAAAATTTATCTCCAGCAAGGACAAAATCAAGCTGCTTACAATACTTTAAAACCATTACCCATGCTTAAACAACAAGACTATCAAGTTATGTTAGCCAATGTTGCACAGCAAATAGAACAATATGAAAGTGCTATTCAAGCATATAAAGTTTTAATAGATATGCAAAGCTATAGTGGTCGTTGGCACTTAGGATTAGCAATTATTTATGACAAAAATAGTCAATTTTCTTTAGCGGCAACTGAATATGCAACCGCTTTGACAAAATCAGATTTATCGATTGCTTCAGCAAAGTTTGCTCAGCAACGTATGCAAGCTTTAGGAGAATAATTAAGATGGCGACTCCCAAATTAAAAATGCGCTTGGGTGATCTTTTAGTTCACGAGCACATCATTACCAATGAACAATTGATGGAAGCATTAAATAGCCAAAAAGCTTCAGGAAGGAAGTTAGGTGATACATTAATTGAATTGAACCACCTCTCAGAAAGACAATTACTTGAATTTTTAGCTCAACAATTAGATTTACCTTTTTTAGATCTTAGCCAACGCCGTATCCCATCAGAGTTAGCGAGTTTATTACCCGAAGTACACGCTCGTCGATTAAGAGCATTATTAATAGAAGATCGTGGTGACTCTGTTCTTATCGGTATGAGTGATCCTGCTGATTTAAATGCGGTTGATCAGCTTGAGCGTATGCTTTCACCAAAAAGCATATCACTTGCCGTGGTTATGGACTCTCAAATGTTTGATGCTTTTGATGGTCTTTATCGTCGAACTGCTGATATTGAATCTTTTGCTAGCCAGTTAGAAGAAGAGTATGAAAAATCATCCAGTTTTGATTTATCTACCTCATTTATTGACGAGACTGGTGATGCCACTGTAGGCAAGCTATTACAATCTGTTTTTGAAGATGCAGTACAAATGCGAGCGTCTGATATTCATATTGAACCAGATGAAAATCAGCTACGTATTCGTCAGCGTATTGATGGCGTTTTGCAAGAAAATATACTGAAAGAGAATAAAATAGCTTCGGCTATGGTTCTGCGTTTGAAGCTAATGGCAGGGTTAGATATTTCTGAAAAACGTATTCCTCAAGATGGCCGTTTTCATATGAAAATAGCAGGTCATGAGATTGATGTGCGTATGTCAACCATGCCAGTGCAACATGGTGAGTCAGTTGTAATGCGGTTATTAGATCAATCTGCTGGCTTATTATCATTAGACCAAACGGGTATGCCAGAAGATTTAGTTAAACGTGTGCGACATCAAATTACTCGTCCTCATGGTATGGTGTTGGTTACAGGGCCTACAGGTAGCGGTAAAACAACAACCTTATATGCAGCATTGAGTGAATTAAATGAAGCCACTAAAAAAATTATTACGGTTGAAGACCCTGTGGAATATCGATTACCTCGCATAAACCAAGTGCAGGTAAATACTAAAGTTGGTTTAACTTTTTCTACTGTATTACGCACGGCGTTACGTCAAGATCCCGACATTATGATGGTGGGGGAAATGCGAGATCAAGAAACCGTAGAAATTGGTTTACGAGGCGCATTAACTGGTCACTTAGTGTTATCAACTTTACATACTAATGACGCCATTACGAGTGCTTTACGTTTAATTGACATGGGCGCAGCTGGATTTTTAGTGGGTAGCTCATTACGTGCAATTATTGCCCAACGTTTAGTACGTCGTGTTTGTGAACATTGTGTAGAAGAGCACATACCTGATCCACAAGAATTAATGTGGTTAAGCAATCTAGCGGGGGAAAAAGCTAATAGCGTTAAGTTTGTACAAGGTAAAGGCTGTCAAAGTTGTCAATATACAGGTTATAAAGGCCGAATTGGTGTCTTTGAATTATTAGAAATGAATGAACCTATGATGTCGGCATTGAAGCGCGATGATACACAAGCATTCACTGATTTATCTAAAGCGAATCCAAGCTTTAAGCCATTAGCGTTATCTGCTTTTGATTATGCCTCAGAAGGTATAACAACGGTGGAAGAAGTATTACGCTTAGTCGAAACAGTAGAAGTGAGCTAGGTAACACTAAAGAGTAATTTATGGCATCATTTAAATATACTGGTCGCAATGTCAATGGCAACCAAGTCAAAGGAAATATGGAGGCAGGAAGTACTTCTGCTGTCGCTGAACAGCTTCTAGGGAAAAGCATAACGCCTATTTCTATTACAGAAGTGACAGTCAAAAAAAGTGACAGTATTGCCAGTAAAGATGTCAGTGAAATCTTTGGTTTAAGTCGAGTCTCACTAGATGAACTTATCATATTCTCTCGTCAAATGTATGCTCTAATGCGCTCTGGCGTACCCATTTTACGTGCTATCAATGGTATGGAAGAAGCAAGTAATTCTGCTCCTTTGAAAAAAGCATTGGTTGATATTGCTAATCAATTACAGGGAGGGTTTACCCTTTCATCAGCAATGCATCAACACCCTAAAATTTTTAGTTCTTTATTCGTGTCACTAATCCATGTTGGTGAAAATACCGGTCAACTTGAAGAGTCTTTTTTAAAACTAACTACTTATTTAGAGCGAGAACAAGCAACAAAAAAACGCATTAAAACAGCGCTGCGTTACCCCTCAATGGTGATCATTGCATTGAGTGCAGCACTTGTTATCTTGAATATCTTTGTTATTCCTACTTTTGCAAATATGTTTGCTAAGCTCGGTGCTGATTTACCTTTAGCAACGAAATTTCTAATAAATAGTTCCAACTTCTTTTTAAATTATTGGCCTTATATGTTGGTAGCATGTATTGGAGCTTATTTTGCTTTGCGAAAGTCACTTCAAACAAAAAGAGGTCGCTTTCAATGGGATAAACGAAAAATAAAACTCCCTATTATTGGTAGCATTATCGAGCGCTCTATTTTAGCTAGATTTTCTCATAGTTTTGGTATTATTTTAAAATCAGGTATCCCAATGACAACAGGCTTAACGCTTGTGGCAGATGCGGTTGATAATAGCTATATGCAAGAAAAAATTATTGTTATGCGTCAATCCATTGAAAGTGGTGAAAGTTTGTTACGTGCTGCAATGGCTAGCGCTTTATTTACTCCGCTAGTAGTACAAATGATTGCGGTAGGTGAAGAAACTGGTCGAGTTGATGAATTACTAAAAGAAGTAGGTGATTACTACGAACGTGAAGTTGATTACGATTTAAGTACATTAACTGCTCGTATTGAGCCAATACTTTTGGTTGGTGTAGCAGCAATGGTATTAGTGCTAGCACTAGGTATATTTACACCAATGTGGGATATGGCATCAGCGATGCAGGGTAAGTAATTGGTTAACTTGAAAAATATTTCAATAAAGGTTTTGATTTAATGGTAACCAATAGCGAAAAGAGTGAAAAGTCACTTGCTGAATTTATCATGATTATTGTGCTTGTTGGTGTAATGATGGCTGTTTTTATTAATTACTTTTTGAAAAATGATGAGCAGTTTACTAATGCGGGTTTTACCACACTAGCCCAAAGTTTTAATACCAAAGTGAGTACAGTGCATGCGCAATGGTTAATGGATAAACAGCCAAATGTTGTTTTGCTTGCTTCATTTAATAATAAAAAAAAGCAGAAAATACCGGTAAATAGCAGCGGTTGGATAGATGTTAAACAAAAGCAATTAGCGTGTGAGACTATCTGGCAATTAGTTATGGAAACGCCAATGAATCTAATGCAACTTTCTATTAGTGCTATTGAGGTACATGAGCACTTAAATAAACCTGATGGACAGGTAAAAGTACAGTGTCGCTACGCGCTGTTAGACGGCAGTTATTTTTATTACAACCGCATTAATGGCAAAGTCAGTAAAGTAGTGACAATAAATTAATCATGTTTATAAAAAAATTGCTCTAAAATGTAATTAATGGCGTTAAATAAGTGACTTAGTAAATAAATCACTGTTACAATCGAAATAAGTTAAGAAAAGTGAGGCTAGTTATGTACAGTAGAACTCAAATGAATAAATCAAAAATAAAGCAAGCCGCAGGTTTTACTTTAATCGAGTTGGTTATTGTGGTGGTTATCTTAGGCTTTTTAGCGGTTACGGCTATCCCTAAATTTTTAGATTTAACTGAACAGGCTAAACAAGCAAATATTGAAGGAATGGCTGGTGGCTTTGCTACAGGTGTTTCATTAGCAAGAGCACAATGGGAAGCAGAAGCGCGCCCAACAGCGAATAGCGTTAACCGTATTGTTTATGATGGTGCAGAGTTATTTTTAACAACGCCTGTTTCTGGTAGTACTATTAGACCAGGTTACCCTACGGGATCAAATGCGGCCAGTGCTACGGCAAATGCGACTGGTGAGAGTATGACAACAGATCGTTGTATAGAAGTTTGGCAGGGTATATTAGCGCAACCACCAACAATTAGTGCCACTATTGCGGACTTAAATGATAGTACACAAAATATAGATTACTTTGTTATTGTTAATAGCAATCTTTGTGGATACTTTCTAAGAGAAACCTTAGATCAAAATGCAAGTGGTGACTATACTGCACCAGCAGATGCAACAGTAGGGAATAACTTTTTTTACAACAACGCTGATAGCTCTGTTGTAGTTAATGTGAAGAAAAATTAATAGCGATACCAAATTACCGTAAAAAAATAAAAATTTTAATTGAATAAATAAGGATCAATACAATGGGCTTAAGTACATTAAAAAATTCTCAGCAAGTAAGTAAACAAAAAGGTTTTACCTTAATTGAGTTAGTAGTCGTTATCGTAATTTTAGGTATTTTAGCCGTTACTGCTGCGCCTAGGTTTATTGATGTAAGTGCTGATGCCAGAAGGTCTGTAATGGAAGGCGTGGAAGGTAGCATTGAAAGTGCTGTGTCAATGATTAATGCAAAAGCAATAATTCAGAACCAAATAGGCGCTACAGGCGCTGTAACAGTAAACGGTGATTTTTATGCTGTAGTTAACGGTTTTCCTGCAGCTGAAGCACTAGGTGATGGTTCAACTGATGCTTTAGGGTTGGGAATTACTTCATTAATTGATGCAAGTGCAGAAATTACCATGACTGATGCCGATCCTGCATTATTTCAGCATTCAGAAGCTGGAACGGCTGCAGAGTGTCAACTTTCCTATGCTGATGCAGCTGATAGTGACACACGTCCTGTTATAACCCCTACATTCACTGACTGTTAGAAGTTATTGGTATATCTTTATGTGAAAAGAGGGATATCCCTCTTTTTTTATATCTGTTACTTAGCATTTATGATCAATTTTTGTTAACTTAATAGGCTATTATTTTAACGCTACAAAATCATTGGAGTCACAGCATTAAGTTTCTTTGGGCTATAATTTATCTCGCTGTGTTTATTTGGTCTGGTATTGCACCTAAAGATTATTTTACGTGGTTTTTAGAGGTTTTACCGGCGATGATTGGCGCTGCTATATTACTCTATACTTATCACTCTTTTAGGCTCACACCGCTATTGTATGGTTTGATTTTATTCCATTGTGTTGTGTTAATGGTTGGCGGCCATTATACCTACGCAGAAGTTCCGCTGTTTGATACCATAAAAGAATTTTTTGATTTAGAACGTAATAACTACGATAAAGTAGGCCACTTTGCTCAAGGCTTTGTGCCTGCAATGATTGCACGTGAAATACTGATTCGAAAAAATGTAGTTAATGGTAGATCTTGGTTAAATGTCTTTATTGTTTCTATTGCTTTAGCTTTTAGCGCTTTTTATGAACTTATAGAATGGTGGGTTGCTATTTCTACAGGGGAAGATGCAGAAGCCTTCTTAGGCACTCAAGGTTATATTTGGGATACACAGTCTGATATGGGAGTCGCATTATTGGGTGCAATTTGTGCCACTATTTTTCTCGCTAAAGTTCATGATAAACAGCTTTTACAGTTGAGGTCGTAGAGTTTCTGGTAATTGAAAATGGTGCTCTTGCTGCGTTATTGGGCAAGTAAACCGTAAATCAACAGCACATAACTGTAAATCAGTAGAGTCATTTTTTTCAGCAATACCATGCAACCTGTCACCAACCACAGGAAAACCGGTACTGGCTGCATGAACACGAATTTGATGTTTTCTGCCACTATCAATTTTTACTGCAACTAATGATTGATTTTTGGCTGCATCGTAACGTAAAAAATTAAAAGTACTTTGGGCACTTTTGTCATCGACATCAGTGGTTATCACTTGAGGCTGTTTATTTATGCTGTAATCCCCGTGCACAACTATTTGATAGTACTTTTCAAGTGAATTGTCGTTTGTTGTGCGGTTTTCAAACATTGAAGTTAATGCTTGCGCTGCTTTTTTGCTGTGAGCAATTAATATTAGGCCTGTCGCTGCTTTATCTAATCGATGAACAATAAAGGTAGCACGTTCATCAGCGAAATGTTGATTAACAAAACGAGCGATAGTGCAATGGTCACTCCACTTAGAGCCTTGAGAGAGCATACCGAATGGCTTATACCAAACACTGTAGTTAGCCTCATCACTGATTAAAATAGCCTCGTTAACCCCATTAGCAAGAACGACTTCATTATAATAAAAATGTAACTCATCACCTAGTTGCATAACTTTTTTTAGCCGGCGTAGCCTTTGTGTATGCTTACCTCGTGTTAACCATAAAGCGCCTTTATTAGTCGCTTGTTTTAGTTGAGCTTTACTGAGTGCCTTATCGGTATTTTCAAGGGAAGTGAATAGTGCAGATAGGGCAGTAACAGATTCGGACAAATTCGTGCTATCAAATTTGATATGATGCTCAAAAATAAGGGGCATAAAGGCTACAAAAGGAAATTAAGTTAATTTCGTTGAGCTTAACACTTTTACGCATCAAGCGTTATCAGGTAACATTAATTTTAGCCGTATCTTTTACAACAATAACAAATTAAGAGTAAATAATGGATCGTGATTTAAACCTTTTTCCTAATGATAATATTGGTGATTCACTGTGGCAGATGAAAGAAGCCGGTGATGATCTTGAAATAATAAGAGAAGTAGAGTTTTCAGTATTATTCCCCTCGCAAGCATTAGCACTACAGTTTGGACAATTGCTATTGGAAAATAGCCAAAAACTATCCTGTACGCCGTTTCAAGATAATGAAGCGTTACCATGGGAAATTACTGCTTATCCTGAAATGTCACTGAATTATCAAAATATTAGTGATTATCAAGAGCTACTTGTAACTAACAGCAAACTATTTCAAGGTGAATTTGACGGCTTTTACTGCTTATAATAAAAGGCTCTAGATAGGCACTAAAATAACAGTAATATAAGCTATGATGAAAATATGGGGATAGGCTAATATGATAGATATTAAGCAACTAGCTGAGTTGCAAAAAAAAAGTAAAAACTCTTTTGCTGAACAGCGAAAACTTTTAAAAAAAGTAATGGCAGGCAATGTGGTGCCTTGCTCTGTGTGTAAGCAACCATTATTTTTAATCACGCCTCAAAATTCAAATAAAAGCAACCATGAGTATTCAGGTATACGTTGTAAAAAAGGCTGTACGGATATTTTATTAGATTTTGTTTGATTGTCATTAACTGACTTTTTAAATGTTTTTTGGAAATTACTACTTGCAACAACGAATTTTATTCAGTTTTACTCTTACTAACTCTTGATCTTAAATAAAGATCTATATCCCTTGATATAAAATGTTGTACACTTGCCACCCTAAAAAATACTCATGGAAATTACGGATCCCCTTATGAAAAAACTAATTGTGTTATTAACGCTTTCTACATTGAGCTCTTCTGTATTAGCGCAGGAAACAAGCTGGCTAGATAGTCTTAAAAACTTAGTTGGCTTAGGTGAAGCCAAGGAACAAACTGTAGAGGCAGCCACATCAGCAATGCCTAGCGCAGATGGCTTAGTTGGCATGCTAACAAGCGGTTTAGGTGTAAATAACAACCAAGCATCTGGCGGCATGGGTGCAATTTTAAATTATGTTAAAGGTAACGTATCAACAGATCAGTTTGGTCAATTAGCAAAATCAATCCCTGGCGTAGATGGCTTGATTGGTCAAATGCCAGATCTTAGTAAAATTAGTTCTGCTTCAGAAGATGGTATAGGTGGACTACTTAATAAAGCTGCAGAATATAGCGATTCATTAAAGTCTATCAATGATGTTAAAAACCAATTTGAAGCATTAGGTCTTAAACCTGAAATGATCAGTCAATTTATTAGCGCAGCTCAAAGCTATTTAAATACTGAACAAGGACAACAGGCAAAGAAAATTTTAACTGACGGTTTAGGTAAACTCTTAGGTTAATTTTTACCGTGATTAACTAAAGATTAGCGATAAAGATGATACTTTGAATCGCTAATCTTTTAATTTCACTTCTTCAATCTTTATAAATTTCAATTAAATAGTACTGTCTATCAGCGAAAATACTCGCGAATAAATTACAAAAAAGTTGCTATATCAGTTAATGACTTTTTTACTTGCGCATGAGCAGGTACTGTTGCATCACTTGCAGGGTAACCAGCAATTAGTAGCATATACGCTCGTTCATTATCACCACGATTACATACTTTATTTAGAAATGACATGGGTTTAGGCGTGTGAGTCAATGTAGCTAAGCCAGCATTATGCAGTGCGTTAATTAAAAAGCCGGTTGCTATGCCAACAGACTCATGCACGTAATAATTAGTATTTTTATCTTCTTCATTCACACCACCTTTTTTCTGGCTAAAAATAGCAATTAACCAAGGTGCATGTTCTAGGTAAGGCTTATTAGCATCTGTCCCTAAATCTTTCAGGGCATTTAGCCACTCTTCACCGGCTCGTCCTTCATAAAACCCCCGTTCATGGTGTTCAGCTTGCTCTCTAATTTGTTTTTTTATATCCGCTGAACTAACTGCAACAAAATGCCAAGGTTGGTGGTTAGCGCCACTTGGTGCTGTGCCTGCAGCTTTTAGACAATTTTCAATAATGGCTCTATCAACAGCCTTGTCACTAAAATTACGAATAGAATGTCGACGTTTGATATCTTGATAAAACTCTGCAGAGCGTGCAAGCATCTCTGCTGGTGGATATTCAATATAGTCAGTTAATGGTGAAGAGTCGTGATCTTTCATTATTTTTTATGAATTACTGTTATTAAAGAAGTATGACTTTAGCAGAATTTATCTTTGTTTTAAAAGCAAAAAACCGGTCAATTTCTGTTAAGAAATTGACCGGTTTTATTTTATTGCTCATCTTGCAGCTAATTGCTTTTAATTAAAAGAAGAAACACGAAGTTGACGTTAGTCAATGAGTATTTCTGATGCATAATTTAAAGCTAGTAGCAAAAAGATTAACCTATAAATTTACGTGCGTTACGGAACATGCGCACCCAAGGTGAATCTTCACCCCAGCTATCTGGATGCCACGAGTTAGCAACAGTTCTAAATACACGTTCAGGATGCGGCATCATAATAGTAACGCGACCATCAGTTGTTGTTAATGAAGTGATACCATCAACTGAACCATTTGGGTTAGCAGGGTAAGTTTCGGTAACATCACCGTAGTTATTAATGTAACGCATTGATACCGTACCAGAGTTATTGGCAGCATCAATGGCTTCATCATTACTAAATTCTGTACGACCTTCACCATGAGACACAGCGATTGGCATTACTGAACCAGCCATGCCTTCAAACAACACTGACGGACTCTCTTGAATTTCAACTAATGAGAAACGTGCTTCAAAACGTTCAGATTTGTTTTGTACAAAGCGTGGCCATGCATCACTACCCGGAATAATCTCTTTTAGGTTAGACATCATTTGACAGCCGTTACACACGCCTAATGAGAAAGTATCTTCACGTTCGAAGAAAGCTTTAAACATCGCTTTTGCATTTGGATTGAATAAAATTGATTTTGCCCAACCTTCACCAGCGCCTAACACATCACCGTATGAGAAACCGCCACAAGCAACTAAGCCGTTAAAGTCAGCTAAATCTGTACGACCAGCAAGGATGTCTGACATGTGAACATCAATCGCAACAAAACCAGCACGATCAAACGCTGCTGCCATTTCAACATGAGAGTTAACACCTTGCTCACGTAAAATTGCAATACGTGGGTTAGTGCCGTTTTGCGCATCTTTAGCAATTAAATCAGCAACAATGTCTTCATTAATATCAAAGCTTAAATCAGCTTGTAAGCCCGGATCTTCAGTGTCAAACTTCACATCATGTTCTTCTTGAGCACAAGCAGGGTTATCACGCATAGATTGCATTTGATACGTAGTTTGTGCCCATGTAGTGCGGTAATAAGTACGAGAGTTTTCTAATACAACTTCGTTATCACGAGTAAAACGAATAGTGTCTTCGTTGTTAAGTCGACCAACATCAGTACAACAATCTAATATGTTGTGCTCAGCAAAAACTGCGTGGATAGCATCAACATCACTTTCACTAATTTGAATTACAGCACCAAGCTCTTCATTGAATAAAACTGATACGTTATCACCGTTAAGTTTACTGATATCAATATCAACACCAGTATGACCAGCAAACGCCATTTCACAAATAGTAGTAAATAAACCACCATCAGAAATATCATGATAAGCGACAAGCTTTTCGTCACGAACAATAGTTTGCATGGCATTGAAGAAACCTTTTAGTGTTTCTGCATCATCAACGTCAGGTGTTTCATTACCCAGTTGCTTATAAACCTGTGCTAAACATGAGCCACCTAAACGGTTTTTACCTTTTGATAAATCAATGGCAATAAGGCGTGTCTCACCTGCATCTGCTCTTAATTGCGGAGTAACGGTTTTACGAATATCTTCTACTGCGCCAAAAGCGGTAATGATTAGTGACATAGGAGAAGTAACGCTTTTGTCTTCACCATTATCTTGCCACTTGGTTTTCATTGACATCGAATCTTTACCAACAGGGATAGTTAACCCAAGTGCAGGACATAATTCTTCGCCAATAGCTTTAACTGCTTCGTAAAGACCTGCATCTTCACCTGGGTGACCTGCTGGAGACATCCAGTTAGCTGAAAGCTTTATACGGTTTAAATCACCGATATCAGTTCCGGCAATATTCATTAATGATTCAGCTACTGCTAAACGAGCTGAAGCGCCAAAGTTCAACAAAGCAACTGGTGTACGTTCACCTAACGACATTGCTTCACCGTGGTAAGAATCAAGCGCAGATG
The DNA here is from genome assembly GCA_913061365.1 of uncultured Colwellia sp. GTDB lineage: Bacteria > Pseudomonadota > Gammaproteobacteria > Enterobacterales > Alteromonadaceae > Colwellia. Next base: position 2,838 of record CAJXUT010000029.1, on the reverse strand, counting down.
CGGTAACACCACAATCGGCTACCGGTACTTGCCAAGGACCAACCATTTGGTCGCGGTTAACCATACCGGTTACTGAGCGATCGCCAATAGTAATAAGGAAAGTTTTTTCAGCAACCGTTGGTAAGCTTAAAATACGTTGTGCGGCATCTTCAATATTAATTCCGCTAACATTTAATTGATCGCCTTCAGCGGTTTCTCTTTGTACGTCTTTAAATATTTTAGGGGTTTTACCTAATAATACATCCAGTGGTAAATCAATAGGCGTATCTAATTTTTCATTGCCAGCAAAGTGAGAATCAGTAACGGTTAATTGTTCTTCTTCTGTTGCTCTACCAACTACTGCAAACGGTGCACGCTCACGTTGACAAATTTGTTCAAATGTCGCTAAGTTTTTGTCTGATACGGCAATTACATAACGTTCTTGAGATTCATTACACCAGATTTCATGCGGCGCCATGCTGCGTTCGTCATTAGGCACGTTACGTAGTTCGAAAACACCACCACGTCCACCATCTGATACTAATTCAGGAAAAGCATTTGATAAACCACCAGCGCCAACATCATGAATGAAAGCAATTGGATTTTGCTCTCCTAGCTGCCAACATTTATCGATAACTTCTTGACAGCGACGTTCCATTTCAGGGTTTTCACGTTGCACGGAAGCGAAATCTAAATTCTCAGCTGATTGACCAGAAGCCATTGAAGAAGCTGCACCACCACCTAAACCAATATTCATGGCAGGGCCGCCTAAGGCGATTAAGTTAGCACCAACAACAATTTCACGTTTTTGTACGTGTTCGTCACGAATATTACCTAAACCACCCGCAAGCATAATTGGTTTGTGGTAACCACGTACCTCTGAGCCATTAAAAGAATTTACTTGTTCTTCATAAGTACGGAAGTAACCTAAAATAGCCGGACGACCAAATTCATTATTAAATGCTGCGCCACCTAATGGGCCTTCCATCATAATATCTAGAGCTGATACGATTCGACTTGGCTTACCAAAGTCAGTTTCCCAAGGTTGTTCAAAATTAGGAATACGCAAGTTAGAAACTGAAAATCCAACTAAACCCGCTTTAGGTTTAGAGCCAATACCAGTGGCACCTTCATCACGAATTTCACCGCCACTACCTGTAGCTGCGCCCGGATAAGGAGAAATAGCAGTAGGGTGGTTATGAGTTTCAACCTTCATTAATATTTGAATGTCTTCATGATTGTAGCCATAAACATTAGTTTCTGGGTTAGGGAAGAAGCGACCGCCTTTATTACCTACCATTACCGCAGCGTTATCTTTATAAGCGCTTAGTACAAAGTCAGGATTAACTTCATGGGTGTTACGAATCATTTTAAATAATGATTTAGGCTGTTTTTCGCCATCAATAGTCCAGTCGGCATTAAATATTTTATGACGACAATGCTCAGAGTTAGCTTGAGCGAACATATAAAGTTCAATATCGTGAGGATTACGGCCTAATTTGGTGAAGTTTTCAAATAAGTAATTTACTTCATCGTCAGCAAGGGCTAAACCTAATTCAACGTTAGCAGTTACTAAGGCATTTTTACCACCATTTTCAATATCAATAGCCGTTAGTTCACCGGGCTCAGCACTAACAAATAATTTATCAGCATCGCTAAAGTTAGCAAATACGCTTTCCATCATGCGATCATGTAATAAACCAACTAAAAGTTGTTCTTGCTCTTCGCTTAACTTAACGCCATCTTCAACGCTTACATAGTAAGCCATGCCACGCTCTAAACGTTCCACTTTTGCTAAACCACAATTATGGGCAATGTCAGTTGATTTAGATGACCATGGCGAAATAGTACCAGGACGAGGAGTAACTAAGTAGAATTGACCTTGAGGTTCATGTTCTTCAATTGTTGGGCCATACGTTAATAGCTGTTGTAAAACCTTTGCTTCATCAGTAGCTAGCTCATTATTAAGTTGAGCAAAGTGGGCAAATTCAGCATAAATTTCAGTTACAGGGAGTTGTAATTGTGCGCACTGAGCTAAAAGTTTATTTACTCTAAAGTCAGAAAGTGCTGGAGCGCCACGAAGGTTTTTTATCAACATCGTCATAGGATTAATCACCAAGTTTTATGTAAGGTTTTTATTGAGCTCATTGCCTGACACAAGAGCTAAAAATTTCGCGCGTATTATAGTTTAATTCTTGGCTTTTAGTAAGCGTTAAAAATGCAATGATTGCGTAAAAAGCAGACTAAAAAAAAAGTACTTGGCTAACAAGTCAATACGAGACACAATTAACCTTATGAAAATTTCATCTTTTAATCATTTTTCGCAAAAAATAAACAAAAATATTTTGTTTATTTTATTGTTGATCCCTTTACTTTTTTCTTGTGAAGAGCAAAAAAAATCTGCAAGCTTCGCCCGTATCATTGAGCGAGGCTATGTAAGCGTTGGTACGTTATTTGGGCCCAATAGCTATTATATTAAAGGAGATGGTTTTGCAGGTTTTGAATATGATTTAGCAAAAAAATATGCAGAATATCTCAATGTTGAATTGAAAATAGTACCGAGCTATTCCCTTGACGAGTTGTTTCTTAAACTTAATACAGGTGAAGTAGATCTACTTGCCTCAGGACTTTCGGTAACTGATAAACGATTATCTCGTTATCGTTTTGCACCAAGTTATGAAAAAGTAAGTCAAAAACTAGTTTTTAAGCAAGGAAAGGTAAGGCCGCGTAAATTGAGTGATCTTAAAGGCGAGCTCATGATTACTGCTAGTTCAAGTCATGCTGAAAATTTAGAAAAACTTAAACAAACACCTGTCTCTTATACACATCTCCGAGCCCACGAGACGTAGAGGAATCTCG
>CAJXUT010000028.1 GCA_913061365.1 uncultured Colwellia sp. | reverse complement strand
CTATCCTCTTCGTCGGCAGCGTCAGATGTGTATAAGAGACAGCACCAAAGTTGGGTTGATATTCTGGTGCTTCAGCGGGTGCTTCATGGGCAGATTCCTTTTCTGAAGTTTTTTTTGAAAAAAGAGCTGATCTACGTGCCTTTTTTAGGCTTGGCTTGGTGGGCTCTAGATTTTCCTTTTATGAAGCGTTATAGCCAATCTTTTTTAAGAAAGAACCCACACTTGCGAGGAAAAGATTTAGAAACTACACGCAAAGCTTGTGCTAAGTTTAAGCACAAGCCCGTAAGTGTAATGAGCTTTATAGAAGGAACTCGTTATACTCAGGATAAGTATGATAAGCAAAAGTCACCCTTTAATCATTTGCTTAAACCTAAGGCCGGCGGTATTGCTTTTGTACTTGATGCTATGGGCGAAAATTTAAATAAAATTGTTGATGTCACCATATATTACCCTGAGGGAGTTCCAACCTTCGTAGACTTTTTATGTGGGAAGGTTAAAAAAATACAAGTAGAAGTATATACAACCGAAATAACGAAAGAATTAACGGGTGATTATTTTAATGATAGAGCTTATAAAATCTCGTTTCAAAAATGGTTAACCCAATTTTGGCATGATAAAGATGCTAGGTTTAATAATATGATGAAAGAGTCTACCAAGACTTGAAATTAGCAGGGCTGCAAATGAATGAACTGATAAAAACATGGTTAGTAGAGCAGGGTGTTGTTAGTGCTTATATTGAAACAAGTGCTATAGGAATTGGTTTATTTACTATCCTTTTTATTGCTTTTATTAGCTACTATATAGCTAAAAACTATCTATTAAATATAGTAACTAAAATAATATTAAAAACGAAAAATACTTGGGATAATGCATTACTTGAGCATAAAGTATTAACCCGTTTAACCTTATTATTACCGTTTATAATTGTCTTATTTTTAACGCCCCTTGTTTTACCGCAAAGCTTATTGCTAACTGATTTACTGGTACTTATTGCTAAAGTGCTATTAACATTTCAGGTAGCACAATCAATAAGTGCTGTGCTCAATGTCAGTAAAAGCTTATATCATGAAAGCGCTAAACAACGTTATCTTCCTCTTAACTCTATTATTCAAGTCATTAAGCTCATTGTTTATTTGGTAACGGCAATTATTGTAGTAGCACTGATTATTGGCCGTTCTCCAATCTATTTACTTAGTGGTTTAGGCGCATTAACTGCCGTACTATTATTGATTTTTCAAGACACAATTAAAGGCTTGGTCGCTAGCATTCAAATTTCAGCTAATAGAATGGTTGTTACAGGTGATTGGATTGAGTTACCAAAATATGGTGCTGACGGTGATGTAATTGAAATAGGTTTAAATACGGTCAAAGTACAAAATTTTGATAAAACAATTACGACTATTCCAACCTATGCGTTGATTAGTGATTCATTTAAAAATTGGCGGAATATGTATCATACAGGTGCAAGGCGCATCAAACGTACGATAATTATTGATATAGCTTGTATTGATTTCTACAGCATAGAAAAAATAGACTTTTTAGAGAATACAAACCTATTAAAAACGTATTTAACTGATAAAAAGCAACAGCTTGCTGCGGAATATGAATCACCTGATTTGAGAGAAACTCAAGACGGAACATTAACTAAAGTTAATATGCGCCAATTAACCAATATTGGTACTTTTCGAGCGTATATTGAAATGTACTTAAATCAAAATACTCATATTCGAAATGATTTAACCTGTATGGTGAGGCAATTACCCGCAACGGTAAATGGCCTACCTTTAGAGATTTATTGTTTTGCTAACACCACTGATTGGATTGCATACGAAGCGATTCAAGCTGATATTTTTGATCACTTATTTGCCATCTCACCGCATTTTGATATAAGAGTATTTCAACAGCCCAGTGGATTTGACTGGAACACCTCAATGGCTAAATAAAAATTATATTTAGCCAAGTGAGTTTGTTAAAGCCTTAGTCTAAAATTTTACCTTTGCCTAATCACACCCTCTTGCATAGTTGAGGCGACAAGCTCTCCTTGACGGCTAAATATTTGTCCGCGTACTAAGCCGCGTCCATTACTGGCCGAAGGACTATTCATACTGTACAGCAACCAATCATCAAAGCGGAATGGACGATGAAACCACATAGAATGATCAATGGTAGCAATTTGAAAGTTTGGTAACAAATGACTAGCAGCATGTGGTAATAGTGCTGTAGGTAGGAAATGAAAATCTGATGCGTAGGCAAGTATGCAGTTATGAATTCGCAAGTCATCAGGTAAGCTGCCATTTGTTTTTAGCCAAACTTGGCAGTTAGAGTCGGTTTTTTCTGGTTTAAGCCAATTGTGTTGTTGTACAGGGCGAATTTCGATTGGTTTTTCGGCTAAAAAGTTTTCTCGCATGCCTCTAGGTAAATCATCTTTATGAGCAGAAAGAAAGTCACTGTACGAAGTTAGGTTATCAGGGGTTGGTACCGTAGGCATACTATCTTGGTGATTGAAACCCTCTTCAGGACATTGAAAAGAAGCCGTCATGTAAAATATGGCTATACCATTTTGTATTGCTTTGATTCTTCTAGTGCTAAAACTTATACCATTACGAATGTCTTCTACTTCGTAAACAACAGGTTTTGATGCGTCACCTGCACGTAAAAAATATGAGTGAAGTGAATGGACATAACGATCTGCTCCTACTGTCTCTTGAGCAGCAGATAGAGCTTGTCCCATTACCTGTCCTCCAAACAAAGCTCTAAAACCTAAATCTTGGCTTTGCCCACGATAAATACCTTTTTCAATAGTTTCTAGCTTTAGCAAAGCTAATAACTCATTTAATACTATACTCATAGTTTACTACTCAGTTTTACTGTTGTTCTTGTTTTTATAACGCGACTTCTAATTGTTTTTTGTTTTGAAGTGGCTTGAATTTGAATAAAAAAGTGATTCTAACTTTAAAAGAAATACCGGAATATCAGGTATTACCAGTAATGATAATAAGATTATTAGCTATATAATTGTTGATGTATAGAGAAAAATAATATATTTTACAGAATAACATGCTTAATTTTTAAGCTTAGTAGGTTAATGGCGCTTGTTTTTTGTTAAATGAGTGTTTAGATGTAAAAGGTGTAATATGCAAGCATTTGAGCAAAGAGAAGCATTATTAGAAAGGCGACAGCAAGATGTTGCAACGGATACGTTGTGGGGAAAGCTTTCTTTAGCACAAAAATTTGCTGCTAGTAGCCTTGCTCAGTTTGGTTATGATCTGACTTATATTCGTAATAGCAATGCCGGTAGTTTAGCTATTTTGTTATGTAATGGAAATCCTGCCACTATCTCTAGTGAAGGAGAAATTAATACTTCGCCAGATATAGTCATTAGGCATTAGTAATAAAGGTTTTATATTCACTTTCTGCTCTAAATCCTTTCTTAAGCTGATTCATTCTGAATTGAAGTACGACTTTTTTCGACAATATTATATTTTACTAGTAACGCTTCAACCAACGAAATAAAACCTATAAGATTATTGCTTGACCATAATCGTTGTAGCTTCTCATCATTCTTTATTATTTTGTTAATATACTCTTTATATTTATCGTCACTTTGACTATCAAAACATTTTTTAGTGATTATGTGCAATCTCCCTTTTTGCTTTAAACATTCATTGAAAATAGTTACGTAATTAGTAATGAGGGGTTTAATTAGCTCAATATGATCTGCTTGTGGATGATTTTCATTATCAGCTAGTAGTAGTTGCAGTCTGTTTTTTGCAAACTCCTCATGACTACCAGCGATAACTGCAATAGACTCACTTAATGATATATTTTCTTTTGATGCACTAGTTGAATCTCGTTTTAGTAATCTAAGTTTATTTTGTAATTTTTCAGTACGAAAAAAGAAAAAAATACTAAGAGCAATAAACAGCGCAGTAATAAGTAATAAAGCTAACATTTATTCACCAAATTTTATAGAGCCACTTAATTGTGATAGAAAAATATAGGGATCAATATCTTGAAAATCAGGACTTTCAATTGAGTAAGCAACTATAACTGAAAAGTCACCTAAATTGGCAAAAAACCTTGATTTTAGTGCTGAAACTAACTTTTCTATGGTGTTTGTAACATCTTCTTTGTTTTGATGAGGAAAAGATAGTAAGTATTCTCCATTGTTAACTAACCCTGCATTTTCAAACTCACCTAATTGCTCGTTTATTATGCGAGCGATACTCTTACTTACTTCAGAAACTGTTTTCTTATTAAATTGAAAGGTTAACTCTTGCCAGTTGGTTATTGAAATATAACCTAAGGTCAAAGAGTAATCATATTTTCTAGCCATATTAAAGTTGATTTGATAAAGCTCTTTAGTCTCTATAGCACTGGGAAGTATATAGTTTGGTTTCTCTAGCGTTTCATATTCTGATTGGAGTTTATTTCTACGCTGTTTAATCCAGACGATAATAATGACAAATAATAAGAGAAAAATAATGGTGGTTGTAATTAAAATAATCAGTTGTTGTATATGAAACTTATGAGAAAAAGAGGCTGATAATTCGCTCTGATCAGCCAGCTTTATTGCTAATTCACGTGATTTTGAGCTAGCAGGTGGATTTTCTGTTATTTCAACTTGTTCATTACTAAAAAAGTCACTATCAAATGCGTTAGGTTTATTGGTAATCGAATGCTGTTTTAATATAGCTTCACTGTACTTACTTTGCCATACATAGGCTTTTTGAAACTCTTTTTTGATCAAATACATTTCAGCAAGGTGTTTATATAGCAAAATATAGTCATCGGTAATTGTTATGTTTTTTATTAGTTTTTCAGCTTTCAATAGTAAATTGAAACTCTGTTCTTGCTTCTGAAGAGCACGATAGATTTGTGATAAAGCAATGATGCTTTCTAGATGTGAGCTTGCTAAGTTATTTTCATAGAATAAATCTTTAGCTTGAATTGCTTCATTTTTTGCTTGTTGGTATTCTTTTTGACGTAGAAGTGTCAATGAGAGGCCCTGACTAGCATAAGCTACATAAATTGGAGAGTTTTTCTTTTGGGCATAACGTTTGGCCTCCCAATAAGCATTATATGCATCATCAAATTTATTCAATCGATAGTGTGCATTTGCTAGATGAAAGTATGTCTGGTCTATATTATTTAGCCTGTTTAAATTAAATCGTAGTTTTAGTACTTTTAATTGCAGTGTAATAGCTGTTTGGTAATCACCTAAGTAATAATATGCGTTTGCGAAAATAGATAATAGAGATATATGTTCTGCAAAAGAAGGATTTTGTTGAATAACAGTTTCAACTTGTTGCAAATCTTTTAATGCTTTTGAGTGCAGCCCCAACATAGAGAAAGCAACGCTTCTGTAGCTTAAGGCAGTTAAGAAACACCGGGTGTTTTTTTTACTTTGTGGACTGTCTATGGTTTCTTGAACTGTATCTAATATTTTTTGGTATTGTTTTCTAGCATAAAATATTCTAATTAGATTCATCTGTAAGGGAACTCTAACCGTCCGGTTTTGAGTCATTATAGATAATCCATCATAAGTAAATTGCAATGCTGCTTCTAACTCACCATTATTGATAGTGACGTGACCCAGTAGCAAATATGTTTTTGCAATAATATCATTTGGAAAATTACTGCGTAGGTTGATTACTTTATTACTAAGCTTTACTACTTGCTGATAGTTTAATGCTTCCACATGTTGTTCTAATAGGATTTCAACCTCTGTGATAAGCTTTTCATTAGACAGTAAAGTATGGTTTGCTACTGCATTAAAGTTGAAGCTAAATAAAAAACATATGAGTGCACTATAAAAAAAACTGAATGTTTTATTTTTTATTAACATTAGTAAAATCACAGTGTTAGATGAATAAGAATCATTATTTTAACGCCATTTATAATAGAGTGTTAGTTTTTTGTTTACAATTATGAAGCATGGCTTATAATGTTCTTGAGCTTCTAAAGCTCGATAAGGGCAAATCTAGTGAAAGCTAGGTACGCAAAGTTACCGGTCTAATGGGAAACCTATGACAGCGGGACTGCCAAATTTAGATGTAGTGGGGGCTCTTCTATTTTAACAGCTTTCTGTCTGTTTCCCCGGTGAACTTTGCGTGGCTTCCTTTATCTTCCTTTATCTTCCTTTATCTTCCTTTATCTTCCTATATCATTTATAAACTCTTATATCGTTACCGCTAATTTTTCTGCAATATATTCATGTATAACTATTTCTAATAAACTCAAAGGAATAGCACCATTTTTTAATACCTGCTCATGAAATTCACGAAGATCGAACTGTTGACCTAATGCTTGTTCAGTGATCAACCTTAGCTTTTTGATTGTTAGCTCTCCAATTTTATAAGATAGGGCTCGTCCCGGCCATGATATGTACCTATCTATTTCAGTTTGAACATTATGTAAAGATAATGCAGTATTATTTGCAAGATAATTGATTGCTTCTTTTCTTGTCCATCCTTGACTATGAATTCCTGTATCAACAACAAGACGACATGCTCGCCACATTTCATAGGTTAAGCGGCCAAAGTTATGATAAGGGTTTTCATACATATTAGCTTCAACACCCAGATATTCAGAGTAAAGTCCCCAGCCTTCCCCAAAGGCTGAAATATAGGTTCTATTTCTAAACTCTGGAACATTTTGCATTTCTTTAGCGATAGATATTTGTAAATGATGTCCAGGAACTGCTTCGTGTAAAGTGAGTGCAGTTAATACATATAAAGGACGTCTGTCTAATCGGTAGGTATTAACCCAATAATTTCCTGCTTGATCATCTCGACTTGGCCCAGAATATCTACCTGTAGTATATTTAGGTGCTATATTAGCGGGTACTTCTATAATCCCATAAGGTGTTCTTGGAAGTACTTTGAATAAAGAGGGAAGCTTACCATCTATTTTTTTGGCAATATAAGAGGCTTCTTTTAATAAGTCTTTAGGTGTTTTTGCGTAAAACTGTTCATCAGTTCTTAAAAAATTGATAAATGCAGAGAAGTCTCCATTAAACTTGACTTGCTTAATGATCAACTTCATTTCGCCATGGATTCGGGCAACTTCTTCTAGCCCTTTTTGATGAATACTTTCTGCCGATATATCAAGAGTTGTATAGTGTTGTATTCTATTCTGGTAGTATTTTTTTCCATTAGGGAGAGAGTTTGCCGCTATATTGTTACGCGCATTCGGTTGATAGCGATTAACCATATAATCATAATACTTCTGATAAGAAGGCATGACTTGGTTTGTTATGACGGTTAAGGCTTCTTGTTGTAAGCTTAATTTTTTTGCTTTAGAAAAATAGACAGGCATCTTGTGAAATGGCTTGTAATATTCACTCTTACGCGCATCACTTTTAATGTAAGCAATAATAGATTGTTCGAACCCTTTTAGTACCACTTTAGGTTGCGTAATACCTTCTTTTATCCCTAAATCCATCCAAGCCATTTGTTGATCAAAATATTGAGGAAGAGCACGTAGTCGTGATAGGTAATCAATATAATCCTGCTCTGATTTTAAGCTTACCTGATTGTTTATTCTGCTAATCCACACATGAAAACCTGATTCAGCAGTTAATGGCATATAGTGTTCTTTATTAAGGTAGCTGTTTAATTGGTTTTTCAATACATAGATTAAAACAGCATGGTTTATTTGATTTTCCTTATTAAGTTGATCATTTTCTATATTTTTGACCGATTGATATATTGCTTTTAACTCTGTGTTTTGAATAGCTAGGTACTCTGGTGATAAATTTGGTAATTTACTATTACTACTACCTTTTTTAGGATTGTGAAATGGACTACTCTGTAAATGAAATTGATGGTGAATTTGGATTAACTTTTGTAATTCTATATCACTATTACTGAGGGGGAATTGCTTTGGTGTAATATTGTTGATGCTACAACTTTGAATAATAAAAAAGCAGAGAAAGATAAATAATACTTTCATTAAGTTAGTCCATACGTATTGAAAATAACGTTAAATTTAGTAGATATTTCTCTATATATACTAGAGAATAACAACTATAGGTGCCAAAGAGCATTATTATAGCGTAATTATTATAGAGGTGAATCGGTGAAGTATCACGATTCAATTAAGCAAGCGAATAAAACTCTAACACTAGCAGTTACTCAACTGAACCAGTGGCGCTTGCCAGTGAATCCTATAAATTATGCGGTTAGCTATGAATATTGTAAAAATAAGAAGCCCACATTAACAGCAAGCATTAAGCGTATGTTATTGTCTGGAAAAGATATTGATGACTTTTTTATGGAGCAATTATATAAAGAACATTTACTTGAACAAAGTAAATTTCGAGATGAAATTCTGACGGACCTATCGCAATTATTTACGCAAGTAAATTCCAACTGCCAACAATCAGCTTCTAGTGCTCAAAGCTTTATTGAACAATTAGATAATAATATTCCTGCATTAATGTCAGATAAAAAATCAGATATCAAAGCGGTTATTTCTAAGCTTCATCGTGCCTCTGCCACATTTAAAACCCAACAAGAACAACTCGTTGAACAGCTTCAATTAGCACAACTACAGACAAAAGCACTGGAAGAGGAACTAGATGAAGTTCGCCAAGAAATTTACCTAGATCCTGTGACTGGTTTATATAATAAAAAAGCTATGTCAAAGCATGTAGAGGCCTGGCTCAGTGAAGATAGTGAAAAAGGTATTGCTGCAATTGTATTAAATATTGATCATTTTAATCAATTCAATGAACGCTTCGGTGTTTTAATTGGCGATGTTATTTTATCGAAAATAGCCAAAAAAGTGGCGAGTTACGTTGATGAAAGTGGACTACCCGTACGATCAGCTAATGATGAATTTATTGTTTTGTTACCTGATATTGATCAGAGTATAGCAAATGAGATAGCTGAAAAAATAAAACAAGGGGTTGAAAAAATACGCTTTGTTAGTATTCAATCTGGCGTACGATTACCTAAAATGAGTATTTCATGCGGTACAAGTGAAATTAAACCGAAAGAATCACTCAATCACTTTATCAATAGAACGCGAAAAGTAATTCAAAGCAAAAAAAAAGTAAATAATCCCTTTTAGGCATTATCGAGTAACTCCTTTAATTGCTCTATCGTATTTTCAGAGAACACTTGAATATTGTGATCAGATAACAGTTGGCTTGTGACTCCTTGTCCTACTATTTTTTTATTAGAAAAAGAACCGTCATAAATCATCTTGCTTCCACATGAAGGCTTGATTCTTTTAGAAGAGCAAAACGAATGTTGTGTTGCTTACATAACATTAAAGCCAGTTGTGCACCTACATTAAACTGAGAACTTACATTAGTGCCAGATTGGGTGATAACTTCGTTAGTGCTTTGTTGTATCTCTGCAGGCTCTCGAGGAACAGCTAACCCTCCTGCAACTTCGGGACATATAGGTATCAATCGCTTTTGCTGCTGCCATTGCATTATCAATGGATTTTTTAGTGTTACGGCAATATTATTATAGCGAACATTTTCTCCAAGAAAACATCGACTAATAAGTATTTTATCAAGCATGGCACGTGTTACTTACAGTGAGTAAATTAAAAAAATTGTGAATATTTGATGTGCTTTGAGAATTTTGTAATTCAAGCCAACATGACTGGCTGTAACACTCAAAATTCAAAATAAACTCAGAGTCTAACCAATGAAAACGAATATTTTCTCTATCAGCACCGATAATTGTCTCTTTAATCGTAATATTTGAAACAGTGTTAAGTAGTAATTTACTCAGTGTGTTTACATCTTCTTGAACCCAATAGTTATTAAAAAGCACTGTGATTTTCTCATCAACAAGGTTAATTGCCTGTATTTTTATAGATGACATTTATATTCCCAAGATAAAAAAGATCCTTATAAATAGCAGCAAGTCGTTAAAAAATAGACACTATTCAAAAGGTAATTGTTCAATATTTGATGTTAATCATTATATTAAATTAAAAAAGCAACGACAGCACAAACTATTTTACTTATACTTGAATCAGTCAATTTAATAAAAAATAGTTCTGATAGACAAAGAGAGAGACAATTATTATGAAAAAACTTACTCTTGCAGCTGCTGCAACCGTATTAATGGCATCTCCTGCTTTCGCTGGTGATGCTGCTGCTGGTAAAGGAAAATCAATGATGTGTGCTGCATGTCATGGTTCTGCTGGTATTTCAGCTGTTCCAATGTACCCTAACCTAGCGGGTCAAAAAGAAATTTACCTTACCAAACAACTTAAAGATTTCAAATCTGGCAAACGTAATGATCCAACCATGAAAGGTATGGTTGCTTCTTTAAGTGATGCAGATATGGAAAATTTAGCTGCTTATTACGCTAGCTTAAAGTAATAAAACATCATTGATTATTAACGAGTTATCGTTAATTAAAAAGCGCCATTAGGCGCTTTTTTAGTTTTTAAGATGTTGTTTAATTAATTGCAAGAAAGGTTGTCCATATCGGGACAATTTTACATCGCCAATACCACTAATGCTTAACATTTGTTGTGGGGTTTGTGGCAGTTCACGGGCAAGTTCTGACAGCGTAGCATCATTAAAAACGATAAAGGGTGCAATATCTTCACCGTCAGCAATATCTTTACGAAGTTCTCTCAATTTAGCAAATAAAGCTTTGTCGTAACTTTTTTGCTGAGTTTTATTTTGCCAATAACTGGCTTTTTGTAAACGAGGGCTAGCTAGCATTAATGGTTCAGTTGCTTTAAGTACGCTTCTAGAAGCCGTAGTTAAACAAAGTGCCGATTGTTGTTCTATATCTTGTTGTAAGTAGCCTAAGTGAATGAGTTGACCAATAATTGCGAACCAGTAGCCGGGTGTTTTACCACTACCTATACCAAAAGTAGAAACGGTGTCATGACTTTGTTGCAATATTTTAGCTGTCTTTTCACCACGTAATACATCAATAACGTAGCTAATATCGCCTTGTTGTTCGATACGAAAAACACAAGACAATACTTTTTGAGCTGCTTCAGTAGCATCAAATTGACTCGGGGGATCTAAGCAGATGTCACAGTTTCCACATCGTTTTTCAGTGTATTCCGCAAAATAGTTTAAAACAACTTGTCGACGACAGGTTTGCGCGTCTATAAAAGCATTCATTGCTGCAAAGCGTTGTATTTCAACATTGACTCGCTGTGGATTATCGCCCTCACTTATTCGTTTTTTTATACGTGCTACATCTTTATCAGCCACGAGAAAAAGCGCTTCAGCAGGTAAGCCATCACGACCGGCTCGCCCAATTTCTTGATAGTAAGATTCTAATGTTTTAGGTGGTTCAAAGTGGATAACATAGCGAACATTTGGTTTGTTAATTCCCAAACCAAATGCGACTGTTGCAATAACAATTTGAATATTGTCTTTGGTAAAGCCTTCTTGCACTATTGCTCTAACTTCGTTTTCTAAGCCTGCATGATAGGCAGCACAGTTAACACCGCAAGCAGCTAAATATTTTGCTAATTTTTCTACTTGCCATCGGCTATTACAATAAATAATGCCAGAATCATCACCTTGCTTGCGTATGTAGCCTAATACTTGTTTTTCTCCATCATATTTCTGCGCCAAGGTAAAACGTATATTTGCTCTATCAAAGCTATCCAAATGAATATAAGGGGCATTAAGTGATAACTGCGTTAAAATATCCTTACGCGTTGTTACATCGGCAGTTGCCGTTAATGCCATCACAGGTACTTGTGGAAAGTATTGCTTGAGAACGTGTAACTGCGTGTAAGCTGGACGAAAATCATGACCCCATTGAGAAATACAATGGGCTTCATCAATAGCAAATAAACTTAAAGGGAGTTCGCTTAAATTTTGTAGAAAGTAATGATTCGTTAGGCGTTCTGGAGCAACGTATAATAGTTTGATTTCACCCTGAGATAACTTAGTAAAAATATCTCTAATAGTTTGAGAGTCTAATGAAGAGTTGATAAATGATGCTGCAATACCTTGGCGAGTTAAGCTGTCAACTTGGTCTTTCATTAATGCAATAAGTGGTGAAACGACAATGGTAATACCGGGTAATATGGTAGCAGGTAATTGGTAACATAATGACTTACCGCCACCAGTGGGCATCAATATTAAAGAGTCTCTACCATGCATTAAACTTGTTATAACTTCCATTTGTCCTGCACGGAAACAGTCATAGCCAAAATAATGCTTTAAAGTATCAAGTAACAGCGTCTTTTGATCATCAGGGGGTGTTAAAGCGGATGTAGCTGAATTCAACTTGCTTATCTTCATTAAAGTAGTAAAAGGTTATTTTACCTTAGAGTTGATGCTAACGTGATTATTTTTTAATTCTATTTAACTAAAATAGTGTTAATGTATTATTTTTGCACATCAGACCAGAGAGTAGTTAAATGAATAAAGAAGCCATGTTTAAACAATTAACTGAACATTGGAATAATAATATGCCTTTTAATCAATTGCTTGGGCTAAAAATCACCAAGTTCGATCCAAAGCAATCAGAGGTTCGATTTGAATGGCAAGATACCTTAATAGGTAATCCTACGCAAAAAATATTACATGGTGGTGTAACGGCTTCAGCTCTTGATTTAGCTGGCGGAACAGTTGCTGCTGCAAATATTGTTGAACAGTTAACGGATGTAACTCCTGAAAAACTCCAACTTAGCTTAAGTAAAATAGGCACCATTGATTTACGTACGGACTATTTACGTCCTGGTAGGGGGGAAGAATTTATTGTTACTGCACATATTATTCGAAGTGGTAGTAAAGTTGCTGTTGCACGTATGGAAATGCATAACGAAAGCGGAGAACATATAGCATTTGGCACAGGTACTTACATGGTTGGTTAGCGTTAAGCTAGAATAGTATTTTCTTATTTAAAGCGAATAAAAATTTAATGCTATCATGTGAATTTATTATAGTTATCAATACATTTTATGAACTCAAATGCACCCTCCTTACAAAAATCACCTAATCATAGTGGTATATATAATGCGATATCAGCTTATTTTATGTGGGGAATTGCGCCGTTATATTTTAAGTTATTAATAGAACTTGATGCGGGTGAAATCCTTATGCATCGTATTATTTGGTCTAGTGTTTTCATCTTTTTACTTGTGCTCTTTTCTAAAAAATGGAAGGTGTTGGTTCAATTATGTAAACAGCCTAAAATGATTGCTAAGCTTACCTTATCAGCGGTTGTGCTAGCTTTTAATTGGTTACTATTTATTTGGGCCGTAAATAATGAGCATTTACTTGATGCAAGCTTGGGCTACTTTATTAATCCACTGTTTAATGTTGTGTTAGGTATGCTTATTTTTAGTGAGCGACTACGGAGAAATCAGATAATTGCTGTAGGGCTGGCTTTCTTTGGAGTATTAGTGCAATTATTTACTCTTGGCTCTTTACCTCTTATTTCTTTAGCGTTAGCAAGCTCATTTGCAATCTATGGTGTTTTGCGAAAGAAAATGCATGTTGATTCACTTGTAGGGTTATTAATAGAATCTCTCATTATGCTGCCGTTTGCTATTATCTATTGGATATATTTTGTTGATAGCACGACTGCTAACTTTGCTGAAAACAGTAATGTACTTAATTTTACTTTAGTCATGGCAGGAGTTGTAACTACTGCACCTTTATTATGTTTTACTGCTGCCGCAAAGCGATTAACGTTATCAAGTTTAGGCTTCTTTCAATATATTGGGCCAAGCATTATGTTTTTATTGGCGACATTTTACTTTGATGAACCTTTATATATTGCCGAATTTATTACATTTGCGTTTATTTGGGCTGCGCTATTTTTGTATAGTTTTGATGCATATCGTAATATCAAAGTCAGGCGTGCTAAATCAGGTAGTTTTTGAAAAGTAAAAAGCGACCTTGTTAGATCGCTTTTTATTTAATTAGCCCAATAATAAGTTCATATATTAATGAAGCAAAAGGCCGTTAGATTAATTATAACCTATACACGCTCAATTAAAGCGGCAATACCTTGACCACCACCAATACACATAGTGATAACTGCGTATTTTCCTTGAACACGTTGTAATTCGTGGATAGCTTTAACAGTGATTAAAGCACCTGTTGCACCTATTGGATGGCCTAAAGAGATACCTGAACCGTTTGGATTTACTTTTTCCATATCCAATTCTAAATCACGACACACAGCTAATGCTTGAGAAGCAAAGGCTTCATTGACTTCCCAAACATCAATGTCATCTTTGCTAATGCCTGTTTTTTCGAGCAATTTATTCACTGCTGGCGTTGGACCAATCCCCATAATTTCTGGTGCTACACCGGCAAAAGAATAACCTACTAATTTAGCTAATGGCTTTAAACCATTCGCTTTAGCATATTCGCTATCAGCCATAACAACGATAGCGGCTGCATCATTAATACCTGAGGCGTTGCCTGCGGTAACCGAGCCATCTTTTTTAAATGCTGGACGAAGCTTTGCCATGTCAGCAATTGAGCAATCATGACGAACATGTTCATCAGTTGTATATTGAACCACGCCTTTACGAGATTTTAGCTCAACGGGAACAATTTGATCAGCAAAGCGTTCTTCTTCGATAGCACGTTGTGCTCTATTGTGTGACTCTACCGCTGCTGCATCTTGCTCTTCACGACTAATTCCCCATTTTTCAGCAACATTCTCAGCTGTAATACCCATATGAGTATCTGTAATTGGACATGTTAATGCGCCTACCATTGGGTCAACCATTTGTGTGTCACCCATTTTGCTACCAAAACGAGCTGATGGACTCCAATAAGGTGCACGTGTCATTGATTCAGCGCCACCAGCTACTGCTAAGTCGCAATCGTCAAGCAATACTAATTGTGCGGCAGAAATAATAGCTTGTAGTCCTGAGCCACATAAGCGATTAACAGTTAAAGAAGGGGTTGACTCAGGTAGACCACCTTTTAAAGCGGCAGTTCTACTCATATACATATCACGACGGTCTGTATGGACCACATTACCGATAACACAATGCCCAACGTCTTCACTATTCGCACCTGAACGCTTAACTGCTTCTGCTACTAATTGACCAGCGAGATCTGTTGGTGCTACTCCTTTTAAAGAGCCTCCAAAATCGGCAATTGCAGTACGTACACCACTTAAAAATACAACTTCACGTTTTGACATATTATCTTCCATTTTAGTTTTATTGACTTAAGTTTAGGGTTGTTCTTATTTAAATTAGCACTCGAAGGCAAACAGATAAGGTATGTTTCTGGCTACTTTAAAATCAAATTATGTTCACATATTAAACTGTATTGCAAGGTGCGTATTTTCTGCTTTTCTTAAGTTTAATCCTGTTTTGATTGTTTAATAACCAGTTTTTTATTGGCAATATTGCCAAAATATTTGCCAACCGTATTCATTTTTTATAAATAACTCATTGGCAAGCGTTAAAGGATTATGAAAATCAAAGGGCATGTTTTTTGTTCAATAACTCACTTGAGTATTATTTTAAAAAGAAATAAAATCGTATTTCAATTATGGACTTATCTAAAACTTCATCAGAGCAATTAAATCATGCATAAAGCAAGTACACCTGTTCAACATCAGCAGTTATGCACGGTAACTTTATTAGGGAATTTAGTTGTTAGGCCTGATATTCGATATAGAGCTAATCCTGTTTCGGCGGTTACTGAAATTATTTTGGCAACTACGACTAAATGGTTAGATAAAAAGAGTAATCAGTACAAAGAATGGACAAGCTATCACCCTGTAAAAGTTGAAGGTGAGTTAGTTGAGCAAGGATTATTGACAGCAGAAAAGGGCGACATTATTTTGGTGCAAGGTTATTTGAGTAATATTAAGCCAAATAACGCAGAGAATAGCGCGGAGATACAAAGTCACCCTGGGATAGTTCATGCTAGTCACATTCAAAAATTCAAGAAAGGTTATACTCAAACATTAAATCAAATTAACTGTACCGTTCAAATAGCATCAATTCCCCAGTTAATTAAAACACAAAATAATAAGAGTTTAGCGCAAGTGAAAGTTACGATTAATCAACGTATTTATTCTATTGAGAAACAGTGTTGGCAAAATGTCCTGATAGAGCGTGAATTACATGTATGGGGAAAACAAGCTGAATATACAGCTGAACACGCTCAAATTGGAGATAGTGTTATGGTTGAAGGTAAACTTAATTATTTAACTTCGGCAAATAAGGCGCAAATTATTGACGCTAAAACATTACATTGGTTTAAAAGTTAAAAAATTTGCTTGAGAGTGATGCTTTAATATGGAAAATCGCTAATTTAATATTTAAGGTTAGTGCTAGAACAAAATAAGCATGGCATGCGATTGTTGTCGATTATAAGGAGAATATTATCATTCAAATAGATTCAACCAATAATGGCATTTTTATAATGCTGTTAATCTTCGTAATAGTCGGCATTCTTTATTACTTGCTGAAACGTAATCAATACTTAGTTAGAAAGATCATGAGAACGCAATATGTTTCTTTAGAGCTGAATGATAATGATCTACAGGTATCTTTGTTCCACAGGCATCAAAAAGATGCCGATAAGGTTATTAGTGTTACTGATATTGTTAAGAGTGAAATAAGGCTTAATGACAGCCCTATTAATGTAATTAATACCGACACTGAACATGGTTTTAATGAGAATATTGAACAAGAACTATATACAGCTTTTGCTAATGAAAAAATAAATAAAATGGTTGATGATAAAGTTCGACGAATCAGCTTATTACTTACCGATAAGAATAAAAGTTGCTATACGATATGTTTATATTTACGTAAAGGTGACAGCCGTATGACTAAAAAGTCTTACTCTACGGTTATTGATGAATTGATAGAATACTGTTGGCTTCTTGGCGAAACAATTAATACTGATAACACTGAAAAAAGAAGAGTTAAGCAGTCTGTACTCTCACTACAAAAGCAAGAATATATAAAAACAAAGGAATATTCTGAAGCATCGCTAGGCAAGCAACCTGAAACATCTATCCCATTAAATACAGAAGATAAACATTTCAAAAGTACAGATAATTCAGATAGTGCAGGCCAAGATAATAGCGATGAATTTGATCAACTAGATGAAAATAATGCAATTGATACTAATTTAGTTGATGGGTTAGAAAAGCTAGTTAACCTGAAGCAACAAGGCTATTTAACAATTGAGGAATTTTCAAAAGCTAAAGAAACCTTATTAAACACTCTTTATGAAAAATAAGGGGAAGTAGCAACTGTGTATATAGGAAGAAAATAGTGGAATAGAAGGGGGTTAAATTCGCTACTCGATTGAGTAACCCCCCTTTTTATTGAGATGTAATTATTTCAATGTTAATAAGTGCTGAATCAGATTTTGATAATCTTGTTCAAAATTGTTTCTATCTAATGCATTGGTATTTATACGATATTTACCATTAACAATCATAGTTGGTACACCTGTTAAAGCGCCTTTTTTAGCCATAATATCTTGATTCTTTTTCATGGATTTAGCTTTACTATTTACACTAAAACTTTTCATCAATTTATCAAATTTATCGCCATCAGCACCATTTAAAACAAAGATATTACGAATGTCTCTTTCAGACGTAACAACAGCTCGCTGTACTTGAATATAATTAAAAACAGCACCGATTAATTTACTTTCCATGCCTAGCTGCTCAGCAACAACAACTGATTTAGTTAGCATGGCTTGAACTTTAGGTGAAGCTGCACGAAGAAAATCTACGTGATTACGTTCAAACTTTACACCGTCAGGTAAGTTCTTTTTAACTTCCTCCATAAAAGGTTCGAAGCGTAAACAGTGTGGGCAATAAAATGAAAAATACTCTCGTACTTCAGCTTTTTTTGAAACTGTTTCATTGACTTTAGTGTATTGCTCGCCTTCAGAGTACTTTTCTGCGCAAGCACTGATTGATAAAGTCAGAAGTGGCATTAACAATACCATAAAAAATCGTTGCATTTTCTTCATTCTAATTGTCCTAAGTGATTATTTTTAGCTTAATGTATGACACAAAGCACCTGTAGGCTGGAGTTCATGCTAACAAAGTATTATATGGGTAGTAAACTTAAAGGCTGTTGTTGCAAGGCAAACATTTGTTCTTTTAACATTAGTATTTGCTCCTCCCAGTATTTTTCTGTATTGAACCAAGGAAAATTATGAGGGAAAGCTGGATCTTGCCAGCGCTTACACAACCACGCCATATAGTTAACTACGCGCATAGTTCGTAATGATTCTATCAAAAGAAGCTGCTTAGATTCAAATGAAAAGAACTCCTCATAGCCCATCAGTAGGGTATCAATTTGTAACAATTGTTGTTGTCTATCACCTGAAAGCATCATCCATAAGTCTTGAATGGCAGGTCCTGTACGACAATCATCCAAATCAACAAAATGAGGCCCTTCATCTCGCCATAAAATATTACCTGCATGACAATCACCGTGTAAGCGAATTTGCTGTTCAGGTTGATATTGTTCAGCTGCTATTTTAATGACTTGATCTAAAACAGTGAAAAAGGGGACTCGTAAAGTCTGGGGAATAAAGCCGCTCTCACTAATAATCTCTCGTGCTTGATAAAGCATTTCATCAACATTAAAGCTAGGTCTATGCTGAAAAGATTTGAGAGAAGATACGGCATGAATGCGACCAATAAAACGTCCCATCCATTCAAGCTGATCTAAATTATCCACTTCGAATATTCTGCCACCACGACATGGAAAAACAGCAAAATGATAATCTTGATGTTCAAATAAACTTTGACCATTTCTTTTTAATGGAGCAACAATGGGAAGTTCGCGTTCATCAAGTTCAAAGGAAAAATCATGTTCTTCCTTTATTTGCGCTAGCTTCCAACGCTGTGGACGATAAAACTTAGTGACATATTTAGTCAAATTTTCGTCATGAAATTGATAAACTCGATTTTCATAACTATTTAGCGGTAGTAAACCGCTATCAACATTAAAACCAACGCTTTCTAAGCCATCAATAATAGTATCTGGTGATAACGATTTAAAATCAAATTGTGCCATAAATCTTACTTAACGCTTATTGAAAAAACGACTTTCATGTTCAATACTGATTTCATCATCGGCTGAAACTTGTTCAACATTAAAAGTGATATCAGTCATGTAGCCTTTGAGTCCATAGGGGTCAACAGAAATACTAATTGGCAAAGTATAAACCGTTGCAGCCTTAACAAAAATTTCTTGTTTTCCGTGCCACTTAGGATTATCAAGACCTTTTACTGATAGTTTATAAGTATTGTCTGTTTGTGACATATTGAGAATTTTTAAAGTGAATACATTTTCAATATCACCGTTAAAGTTTTCTTTTGCTAACTCTGTTCTGTCACGAATAATATCCAATGATAGAGGCACACGATTAACAATTTCTAATACTAACATCGTGCTCATTATCATTAATACGACAGCATAGCCTATCAACTTTGAACGGACTAAGTGAACTTTTTTACCTTCAAGTTCGTGTTCGGTTGTATAACGAATTAAGCCTTGATCGTACTTCATTCTTGTCATAACGCTAGAACAAGCATCAACACAAGAACCACAGTTAATACACTCGTATTGTAAGCCGTTTCTAATATCTATACCGGTAGGGCATACTTCAACACATAAATTACAGTCAATACAGTCACCCAAGTTCATTGCTTTATGATCTTGTTTACGACCACGTGCACCACGGTTTTCACCTCTGTCAGTATCATAAGCAACCGTTAATGTATCTTTATCAAACATGGCTGATTGGAAACGTGCATAAGGACACATATGTAAACAGACTACTTCTCGCATCCAACCAGCATTACCGTAAGTAGCAAATGTAAAGAAGGCTAAAATTATTGCCATCGTTACTGTCGTATTTAATGTCAGAATGTTGATGAATAATTCATTCATCGGAGAAAAGTAACCTGCAAAAGTCATCGCAGTGAATAAGGAAAAAAGTAACCAACTTGTATGTTTAAGGGTTTTTTTCCATAACTTATTGCCATTCATTTTTTGCTTGTCGAGCTTTTTACGCTGATTAGCTGAGCCTTCAATCTTTTCTTCAAACCAGATAAAAATAAATGTCCAAACTGTTTGCGGACACATGTATCCACACCAGACTCGACCTAAGAAAGTTGTTACGAAAAATAGTAAAAAGGCACCGAATATAAATATCCATGCGAGTAATGTTAGATCTTGTGGCCATAAAGTTAAGTTCCACAAAGTAAAACGTTGTTCGCTAATATCAAACAAAACTGCTTGATGGCCGTTATACTGTAACCAAGGAATAATGGCAAAAAATGCGAAATAAACTAAATTCATTCGCTGCCTTAATTTTTGAAAAAAACCAGTGTTCTTTCGTACATATATTTGATCGCCGGGCTTATAGCGCTCGCGGCTATTTTTTGCAGGATGTATTTTTACATTCTTAACAGGTATTTTAACTTCACTTTTTGGTGGTGTTTTATTTTCGTTAGCGCTCACGATTAATCCTTAAAAAACAAAAGATGCTAAATAGTATTAAAAATTTATTATATTATTGTCACTAGGTATAATAACATAAATTAGAGCATACTAATATAAGGTATACGAGGTCTCATGAAAAATTTATTGATTTTAATCATTGCTAGTGCATTGTTTTTACATTTTTATCCTCAACCTGAGGTAACTGAATTTTATGAAAATAAGAAAAAGATGCTGCTAGATAGTTTTGCAGAGTTTAGTGAAACTAAAGTTCGCTTAAAATCAGATAAAATATTGGTTGATTTAAAGCCGAAACTAGAACAGTTTTCTGTAGAAGAAGTGGAATATTTAAAAAAAATAACCCTTTCTAAAACCAGTGTTAGTGAGTTTTATGAAGAGTACTGTAAGAACAAAAAGCGCAGTATTATTTTTCATTCAACAAATCAAACAGAAGTATGTAAGCAAATAAGCCAATATGAATCAATGCTATAAAGATTAATTTCTTTATTTTTAATCTGTTTTGCCTATTAGAATGATAGATTTAAATCATTTTAAATGTTTGGAGTGTTAAAGGATAATTACTTCATAGCAGTTAAACAATCCCCGTAACTTTTATAGATTAAGGAAATAATATGTCTACAAGTAATAATCAATTTGAGAATAAAGAAGGCCAGAAAGTACCCGTAGTAACATTCCCTATTCGTGTTAATGACGATTGGAATAGTCGTGACACTCAAGAGATCTTTGCAGGGAAAACAGTCGTAGTATTTTCTTTACCGGGTGCTTTCACTCCGACTTGTTCATCATCACATTTACCTCGTTATAATGAACTTGCAGGTAAGCTTGCCGCAAATGGCGTTGATGAAATTTTATGTGTTTCGGTTAATGATACTTTTGTTATGAATGCATGGGCAAAAGACCAAGCAGCCGAAAATATTAGTTTTATTCCTGATGGCAATGGTGACTTCACTGATGGGATGGGTTTATTGGTTGATAAAAGTGAGATAGGTTTTGGTAAACGTAGCTGGCGCTATTCAATGTTGGTAAAAGATGGTGTGATTGAAAAAATGTTTATCGAACCTGATTTGCCGGGCGACCCGTTTGAAGTTTCTGATGCAGATACTATGTTGCAATACATTAATCCTGAAGCTGTGCAATCAGTTCAAGTTAGCTTATTTTCTAAACCTGGCTGTCCACATTGTGCTAGAGCTAAAGATTTACTTGCTCAACAAGGCCTACAATACGAAGAGCTAACATTAGGTGATGAAATCAGTATTTCAGCCATGAGAGCTATTACTAATGCTGATACGGTTCCACAAATCTTTATTGGTGGAAAGCATATCGGTGGCGCTGATGATTTAGCTAACTACTTCGCATAAAAAAAATAAATTTTTTAAATTTATTACGAGCACCTTCCTTCTTAACTTTTATTGAAGGATGGTGCTTTTTTATTAAAAGTACGGCAGAGGGTTTAAGTATAACTTCACTTTATTTTGTAAATACTCTCAGTTGAATATGTCATTACTAGGGGTCTTCAACAGAGTGAATGATAAAAGATCAACAGACCCTCGTTAATTTAATTGTTATAATCCAAAGATTCTTTACTTATATAGAACTATTTTATGGACAATCAACCTTATAACCCACTACACGGTGTTACTTCTGTCTCTTATACACATCTGACGCTGCCGACGAAGAGGATAGTGTAGATCT
>CAJXUT010000027.1 GCA_913061365.1 uncultured Colwellia sp. | reverse complement strand
AGATCTACACTATCCTCTTCGTCGGCAGCGTCAGATGTGTATAAGAGACAGATAAAAAACAAGATGGTTTAATAACCTTTGCAGATGCCTGCACATGGGCAGATGCTATCAAGCGATTAAAAAAATTCAAACCCTATCAAAGCTGGCATTATATGAATGTGCCTCGTAATCACACCAATATAACTCCTAATGACTGCACTAATAATTGCTTACCTCAGGCAATTATAAAACATCAAAAAGAATTGGCTAAAGCTAAGCACAAAGTAAACTGGACACAAGCACAAGCGCTCTTTTTTTTAGGTCATTGGTTAGGTGATATTCATCAACCTTTACATGTTAGCTTTGCTGACGATTTAGGCGGAAACAATATAAAATTTACTCACTTAACCACTAAATGTAAAAATTTACATTGGTATTGGGATGAATGTATTTTATACAAGGGAAAAAAATCCAAAAAGAAATGGTTAGCACTTTTAAACCAACAATGGCAACAAAGTACCCAACCCAAATGGCGACAAGAACAGGTTTGGCAATGGGCTGATGAATCTTTCCAATTAGTAAAGAGCAGCAGCTTAAATTATTGCCAAATGAACAATCAAGGTAGCTGTAAAAAATTGCGCGGTAAAATAAAACTGCCTAATAATTATTTACTTCAGCATCAAACAATTATAGAGCAGAGGTTATTATTCGCTGCGCAACGTTTAACTAAAATATTAGCCGCATCGCTATAGCTTTTAAACTTTACTTATCATGATAGAAGCTTGTTTTTTACTTCAATCCATTGCGACATATATTTAGTACTTTTATGGTGATGATGGTTTAGCATGGCGCCAATAAAATTATCTTGTCGATGTTGTTCCAAATTAGTTAATAACTCATCCATACGATTTGATAAAATCTCAAAATGTTTAACTTGCTCAAATAGTTCTTCTGCATTTGCTGAGCCCAAATCACTTGCCGTCTGCCAACTCTCTGCTTGTTGGTATAATTCAACCGCTGCATCAGCTATTGTTTGGGCATCGTTAGCTACAATCCCCGGCCATGCTAATTGAGTTTCCATACCTTCAATACCAATATCAGTAGTGACTGAAGGCGTACCGCATAGCATAGCTTCAGCAAGTTTACCTTTAATACCTGCACCAAAGCGCAAAGGCGCTAAACACACTCTCGCTGATTGCATTGCACCGACTGCATCATCAACCCACCCCTTAACTAAAAAGCCTGACTTTGGATCATTTAAATCAGTAGCTTTAGGCGGCGGATAAGCCCCACATATTAACATTTCTGCTGTTGGCAATTGCTTACGAATGAGTGGCCAAATTTGTTGTTTCAACCATAATACACAATCCCAATTAGGAGGATGACGGAAGTTTCCAATAGAAATAAACCCCTGTCGCTGAGAGTACGTTGGATTATTTAGTTGGCGTTGTACATCATTAAAAACAAAAGGTAAATAATGCAACAAGTTGGCGTCAACGTTGAATAAATCTTTCAATAGAGCGATTTCTACTGGCGAAATCATTAATGTAAGATCACAACGAAAAATAGCGGCGATCTCTCTTTTAGCCATATCAGAAGCCAATAAATCTGCATTTGTCATGAGTTGATTTTTTTTATAGGCATCGTGCCTAGCATTACGTAAGCAAAACAAATCTTCAGTATCTAAAATTCTTAATGCTTGCGGGCACGTTTCACTAACACGCCAACCGAATTGCTCCTCCATCATAAACCGGTCAAACATCACTACATCAGGCTGTAACTCATCAATGAAAATATCAAAGCTCGAACAATTTAACTTAATATCTGCACAATTGATGTCAGATTGAGTTAAATCAGCCATATGCTCTGTTCGCTGAGCAGTACAAGCAAAGGTAATGTCATAGTTTTGTAGCTTAAAGAATTCAATTAATTGCAGCATACGACTTCCCGCAGCCGAAGAATTAGGCTCAGGCCAAACCCAGCCAATAATTAAAAGTTTTTTCATACCCATGCACCAAAAGAATTTTATTAAAAGAAAAGCCACCGACAATACCTTGCCGATGGCTTTATAACACAAAACGTTACCAGTAATTAATTATTAATAACTTATGCTTAGTTATTTACAAAAACTACTCACCTACTTGAGGAGCGGCTTCAGCTTTTTGAATTTCTAACAATTCAATCTCAAACTGTAACACTGAATTACCAGGGATACGTGGCGGATTACCATTTGGTCCATAGGCTAAATCAGAAGGAATAGTAAACTTATACTTTGAGCCAACAGACATAAGTTGTACGCCTTCAGTCCAGCCTCTAATCACACGATTTAAAGGGAACACAGCCGGCTCTCCACGATCATATGAACTATCAAATGTATCACCGTTTAAGAAAGTACCTTTATAATGTACTTTTACCGTATCTGTAGCAGCAGGCTTTTCACCCTCACCTTCAGTGATTACAGTATATTGAATACCTGAGTCAGTTACTTGTACGCCTTCTTTTTTAGCGTTTTCTTCAAGGAACTTAATACCAGTATCTAAACTTGCTTTAGCTTCTTCTACAGCCATTTGCTGCTGTTTCGCTTTCATAGTTTGTTCTAAATTTGTCAATAATGCTTGAATCTCTTCTTTTTCAATCACTGACTTATCATTAATGCTATCAATAAAACCACGGACGATTATTTCTTTATCAAGTGCTAAACCTAATTTATCATGCTCATCTAAATTGCGTTGCATGTAACTACCAATAGAAGCACCTAAGCCATAAGCTTGTTTTTGTATTGTTGTTTCTAGTACTAGGGCTTTTTCTTTTTTAGCACCTTCTGAACAACCAGCCACAGCTAATAAAGCAACAGCAACTAAAGTGGGTTTAAATAATTTCATTTATTTCTCCGTTAAAACATCACAATTGGAGACTTCCCCAATCCATTCATCATTTTAGCCAAACTAAAATAAAGCTAAACAATTTAAAAAAACGCCTTATACTAACGAGAAATGATAAAATAAAAAAGTACTAATATGTTGCTTAATTTTTCAAGACGCAAAAAGAGCTTATTAACAGTAATTAAATTGTCAATGACATTATTACTATCAAGTATTTTTTTGCTTGCATGTAGCCCTTCAAGTGATAAGCCTATTCAAAGATCCCAACATGCAATCGATGGTAGCTACGCAGGAAATATTTCAAATGATGGCAAATGGAGTGTCATTTCGTCTATTCATCACGGCATAAGTGTCTGGAATTTAGAAAAGAATGCATTAACCTATCAGTGGTCTCAAACGCAAGATAGTAGTGACAACTTAGTATTAGCTATTGATATCAGTGATAACAACAGTCACGCACTCACCGCTAGTAGAGAAAACTTCTCTCTATGGAATATGAATACTGGTCAGTCCGAAGGTTACTGGAAGGTGCGTGAATCAAATATTCGAGATATTGCCATTAGCAATAATGGTAACTACTTACTTATTGGTAAAGGAAATGGCGTGGTTGTTCATGTTTCTGTCGATACGGGTAGACGCTTAGAGTTTTTAGGTCATAAAGAAAAAATAAACACTGTTGATATGATGCCAAATGGCAGAGTAGCAATGTCAGGTGGCAATGACTTTATCGCTTATGTTTGGGACACTAAAACAGGGCAAGTGATTTATCAATTCAACCACACAAGCCGCGTATCACAGGTTGCATTAGACAGCAAAGGACGCTTTGCCTTTTCAGCAGATAGCATGAAATCTGCTTATATATGGAATTTAAAAACAGGTGAGTTAATTAGCAAATTAAAGGGCACTAAACGTCACGAAGTCTTTAGCTCTGTAAGTTTTTCTCCCGATGGCAAAACCTTAGTAACAGGTGCTGCAAGCAGCAAGGTCAGTGTATGGAATATAGCTAGTGGTGAGCGCACAGCAAGTTGGCATGTAACACCAAAAGAAGCAAATAGACCCACAGGAGCCGTTGTTTATAGCCTTGCATTTAGGGATAATAGCACCCTGATAACAGAGAGTTCTTCTGGATATGCTGAGCTTTGGCATATTCCCCAAGTAAATTAAATAACCATAATAGATCGAAATAAATGACAAACGATAATCACAAAGAAGAAATAGATAAACTAGAAGAGCGCATCAATGCACTAGAGTCTCGTAATATTTTCCAGGATGATGTAATTGAGCAGCTCAGTGAAGAGTTAGCGGTACATCAAACACAACTTACTGAACTTAAAGAGCAGATTCAATTAGTTGCAAATCGTTTAAAAGACGCAGGCAGTTTATCATCCGATAAAGAAGAAATTGAGCCTCCGCCGCCGCATTATTAGAGCTGAACAATAACGGCTAAGTTCGGTGTGTCTTATACACTGGCTATTATCAATAGTAATGAAACCTCTCAAATAGTTATTTTTTGAGAGAAAGAAACAAAGCACATCGCAACTTGACCAAGTCGTATGATTAGGTCAAGTTCAACTATATTAACAATTGTTTATATTTTTAAGGTTTGAATACCCCAATAACCTGCTCATGTTGACGTACTACTTCTTCAACTTGGGGCTCACTCTGTGTCATTTGCTCACCACAATTAACACAAGTAACTTTCTCTACTTCATCTTCTTTGGTTAACGCCATCGTATCCTGCGCCTTACATTTAGGACATACAGCACCCGAGATAAATCTTCTTTTACTCTTAATATTCACAGCAACGTTCTCAAAAGGGAAAATAAATACAATTTAAACTATTTTACCTTGAACTATCCCCTAAGGAAAAGCGACAATAGTCTCGAATTACATTATTTTTAGGACAATTTCTTGATCACTGCAACCGATTTAAATTTAGATAGAGGCGCCAAAAACCTGATTACGGCGTCAAATTTCACTATACATCCCAATCATAAAGTAGGTTTAGTGGGTAGTAACGGTTGTGGTAAATCATCACTTTTTGCAGCTTTCTTAGGTGAATTATCGCCTGATGCAGGAAATTTGAGCATGCCAAGTAGCTGGGCGATAGCGACAGTAAAACAAGAAACACCTTCGCTTGAACAATCAGCACTTGATTATGTAATGGATGGTGATAAAGAATTTCGTCAATTAGAACAGCAATTAGAACAAGCTCGCATAAAAGAAGATGGTAATCTAGAAGCCATCTTAATTAATAAAATAGACACCATTAACGGTTACAGTTTACCAGCGCGTGCTGGTGAGTTATTACACGGCTTAGGCTTTTTACAAGAGCAACTCGTTAATCCCGTAAAAGATTTCTCCGGTGGTTGGCGCATGCGTCTAAACTTAGCGCAAGCATTAATCAGCCGTGCAGATTTGTTATTACTTGATGAGCCAACCAACCATTTAGATTTAGATGCCGTAATATGGCTACAACGTTGGTTAAAACGCTTTACTGGCACATTAGTTCTGATCTCTCATGACAGAGATTTTCTTGATACCGTTATTGGGCAAATTCTGCATATTGAACATAAACGCGCTAAACTTTATAGCGGTAATTACACGGCTTTTGAACGACAACGACGTGAGCATTTGGCACAACAAGATGCTCAATATCAAAAACAACAAAAAGAAGCAGCACATTTAACCGCCTTTGTAGACCGATTTAGAGCAAAAGCAAGTAAAGCAAAGCAAGCACAAAGCCGTTTAAAACGTTTAGAGAAGTTGCCCGATCTTGCACCTTCACATGTTGATAGCCAGTTTACTTTTAGTTTTGAAGAGCCAGAAAGCCTGCCTTATCCGTTATTATCATTAACAGAAAGTCAATGTGGCTATGACTCAAAAACTATCATCCTTAATGAAGTGGGATTAACCTTAGTTCCCGGCAGTCGCATTGGCTTATTAGGGCGAAATGGCGCGGGTAAATCAACGCTAATAAAGTCTTTAGCAGGCGAGATATCACTATTAAATGGCGAGCGTTATTGTGCTCAAGAACTTAAAATTGGCTACTTCTCACAGCATCAATTAGAACAATTACACAGTGGTTCAAGTCCTGTTGATCATATTATTCGTGCAAAACCTTCATTAGGCGAACCCCAAGCGAGAAGTTTTTTAGGTAAATTTGGTTTTAGCGGTGATCAAGCATTAGAATCAGTTAACACCATGTCCGGTGGAGAAAAAGCACGTTTAGTATTAGCGTTAATTGTTTTAGAAAAACCTCAGCTATTACTATTAGATGAGCCAACCAACCATTTAGATCTTGAAATGCGCCAAGCCCTAGTGATGGCATTGCAAGATTTTGGCGGTGCAATTATCTTAATTGCCCATGATAGATTTTTATTAGAATCATGTGTTGATGAATTCTACCTAGTTGCCAATGGGCAAGTAAGCGACTTTAGTGGTGATATTGATGATTACCAGCAATGGCTTAATGAAGACAAAAAACAAGCAGTTAATAGTAACAAAGTTGTCATAGATAAAGGCATAGACAAAAAACAATTACGTCAACAGCAAGCTGAACTACGAAAAAAATCAGCTCCTTTACGTAAGGAAGCTGACAAGTTAGAAAAGAAAATTAATCAATGGCAAGATCAGTTAGCAGATGTTGAAGCACTTCTTAGCGATAGTGATATTTACCAAGCAGAACGTAAAAGTGAGCTAACAGTACAATTAAAATTACAAGCAACTTTAAAGGGTGATATAGAAGAAAATGAAATGCTATGGTTAGAATTGGCTGAACAAATTGAAGAAATCCAAACGCCATAAATTGGCGTTTTAAGCTACACTGTATTTAATACATTTATGAACCAATATTGATTCATTAAACAAAAAGAGCACATAATGCCAACTAAAATATTCCCATTACTTTTTTTATTTTTAAGCTGTTTTTCTACACTAAGTAAAGGCAATGATCTGGAACAGGGCATTTACGAGTTAAATCGCGGTGAATTTCATGCTGCCCTAGAGCAATTTCGCCCTTTAGTGTTCGAAGGTTATGCACCTGCACAATATCAAATGGCAACTATGTATCAACATGGATTTGGCGTACCTAAAGATGGGATGAAAGCGTTAAATTTATTCGAGCTAGCCGCTGCACAAAATTATTCAGATGCTCAGTTTGAATTAGCATTAATTTACAGTGAAGGTAAATTAGTACCTCAAGATCTTAAAAAAGCTTACCAGTTAACATACAAAGCCGCTAAAAAGGGACTAGCCAGTGCCCAGTTTAATTTAGCCGTTATGTTTGCCAATGGCACGGGCGTAAAACAGAATTATTTTAAAGCCTCTCGCTGGTATCAACAAGCTGCAAATCAAAATTATGCTCTGGCTCAATACAACCTAGCGTTGTTATACAGTGAAGGAAAAGGTATTGAAAAGAGTGTTGAGATGTCACTAGTGTGGAATACTATAGCCTCTTGGAACAGTTACCCACCTGCCGATAAAAGCCGACTATTTGATGAACGATTACTATCAAAAGTGAAAAAAGAAAGTGCTATTGAAAAAGCTAACCAACTTTATAGAAAGATCACAGAACAATTAAAATTAAAAGCCGAAATGGCTAAGAAAAGAGATTTATATTGATCTAAATCACGTAATGGCTTCCATTAGTTTCTTATAATATAACCAATAAAGAAACACAAGGAGCCTCTCATGGACTTAATGAAAATGTTAACTAATGATCCCGTAGTAATGTTTGCCTTTGGTGGCATGGTTATTATGCTAGGTATATGTGCATACTATGTTTACTATTTTATGAAAAACATCAATGAAGACAAAAAGTAATAAGCAAAGCTAATTATTTTTAATCAATTTGATTGCCTTTACTATACTAAGATTACGTTATTTCGAATAACTGTAACTACCTAGTATAGTAAAAGGTGAATTATCGTTTTTAACACCAAGTTATATAACGCACTACACAGTGTGCCCCACTTATCTTGAACACCCCAATGTGTATAGCCTAATCAAGCAATCTATCATACAATCCTGCTTTACTATTTTTTCATTATTATAAAAACAAGCACTGTACGCTCGTTATTCGATAACAAAAGCCAAAACAACTACCTTGCGTCAATTTAATCAATTGCAATAAATATGCTTACATCAAGCAGTTAGCTACCATTATAAGAAGTAACAATGATAATTCCGCTAGAACAGATAAATAAAGACACATTAACCGCCATCATTGAAGACTTTATTTTACGAGAAGGGACTGATTATGGAGAGATAGATGCGAGTAAAGAAGATAAAGTCGCACAAGTAAAAATGCAATTGCAACAAGGCAGCGCGGTAATAGTCTATTCAGAACTTCATGAAAGCATAAATATTTTACCGCGAGATCAATTCAATAACGAAGACACAGAACAGTATTAATAAACTTTTCGATGTGCTTTAATGACGTTCTGCCACTGGATATTTTTATTTCCTAGGCTGAGAAAATCAGGATTCAGCAAACTCTCTCTCTTATTATAAGATAGTGGATTAAATTCACTATCGATTATGCTACCACCAGCTTGCTCTAATATACATTGACTGGCCCCTGTATCCCATTCGCCAGTTACACCAACTCGCAAATAGCAGTCAGCACCACCCTCAGCAATTAAACAATTTTTCAGTGAGCAGCTACCTAAGGCAATATAATCGTAGTCATAATCATCATTTAAATACTGACCCATTAAGTCAAGCTGCTGTCTTCTACTTATGGCGACTTTAATGCGACGTTTTTCTTGATAATCAGCCACATATATTTGGTGACTTGATTGGCTAGTTTGTTGTTGTGTTAAGCCGGGAGCACTGCACTCTTTAAAAGCGCCTAAACCCGTTTGAGCATAATAGGTTAAGTGATGATCAGGTGCATGAATAACCCCGATACTAGGCCAACCATTTTCAATTAATGCTATATTTACAGCAAAATCACCACTGCCAATAATAAATTCACCAGTGCCATCGATAGGATCAAGAAGCCAGTACTTAGACCAATTCTGACGTTTTGCTAAGGGAAGCGCACCAACTTCTTCAGAAATAATAGGAATATCAGGTGTTAGTGTTCTGAGTTGATCCATTAAAATATCATTGGCAGCAATATCTGCACTCGTGACAGGGCTTTCATCTTCTTTAAGTTCTGCAGTGAAGCTCTTATCACGATAATATTTCATCACCTCAACGCCTGCTTTTTTAGCACTATCAAGGGCAATATTTAATAATCTTTCATCACTCATGCTTTATCCTAATTTTGGTGGGAAAAGATGATCCATCATCAACATTAATGCAGCGATACTGCGTGCTTCTGTAAAATCATGTTGTTGTAGTAATTCTTTATAATCTTTAACTGCCCAAGGTATTACTTCAAGCGGTTCAGGTTCATCACCTTCTAATTCTGCGGTAAATAAATCTCTGGCGATAAAAATGTCCATTTTGGCATTAAAAAAGGCTGGTGCCATCATTACTTGAGAAAGAGGTACTAGCGTATCACTGCCATATGAAATTTCTTCTTTTAACTCTCTATTAGCTGCTTGCTCAGGGCTTTCACCCGGATCAATCAACCCTTTTGGAAAGCCAAGTTCATAGCTATGTGTACCAGCACAATACTCACGAACTAACAAAAAAGTTTCGTTATCTAGCATAGGTACTATCATCACAGCACCGCTTCCTGAGCCAAGCATTCGCTCATATTGACGTTGCTCGCCATTGCTAAAGGTTAAATCCAGTTGCTCAATCGTAAATAAGCCACTTTTAGCGACTTGTTGTTGAGCATTGATTTTAGGTAATTGGTTTTTCCCTGCCATAAGCTTTCAAGATTAATTATTAATTCAATTGATTATAGTTATAATGACACGATAAACATCAATTATGGAACCTCTAAATGCTCAATTGGTCAGAAATTTCTACTGTTTTACTCGATATGGATGGAACAATATTAGATTTACACTTTGATACTCACTTTTGGCTGGAGCATTTTCCGGTCCGTTATAGTGAAAAACATGGCATCAGTGTAGAAGAAGCAAAGAAAAAGCTTATTAATCATTATCAAGAGCTTACAGGAACTCTTGAGTGGTATTGTTTAGATTACTGGACTGAGTTTACCCAAATGTCTATTCCGTTAATGAAGCGTGAAATCCAGCATTTGATCCAATTACGTGAAGATGCCGATGAATTTTTAACAGCATTAAAACAAAGTGGTCGCGAAGTTATCCTAGTAACCAACGCTCACCCTGACGCATTATCATTAAAAATTGAACGCACACAATTAGATAAATATTTTGATGTTCTTTATTCAACCCATGAATTTGGCGTGGTAAAAGAATCGCAACTTCTTTGGCAAAAGCTGCAAGCTAAGCAAGGGTTTGATCTTAATAAAACGTTATTTGTAGACGACAGTTTACCGGTTTTACAGTCCGCAAAAAAATATGGTATTAAACATATTTTAGCCGTAGAAAATCCTGATAGTAAAAAACCAGCAAATACTATTCCTGACTTTACTTCTATTTCAGACTTTCGACAATTAACGCAAGATATTTTAGCAAATCCAATAACGTAACTTAGTAAGATTCATAAAGACTAACTAGAAAGATAATCGATAGCGCCCTTGGTTATCTTTTCGTCCCAAAAATGGCAAAGCACTATTAAGCTCTGTTGGAAATTGGGCTCCAGGCTTTAAAAATCCACTTCCTGAAATTCGACCATTTCGCACATAAGTATTAAACGTTAACCCTAACTTATTCTCTGGTGATAAAAGTAAGGCTAGAACACCTTTATCGCAAGATATTTTGCCATCTAACTTATTAAGTTTAATATTTTGGTCTAAAGCTACAACCCCTGCTTTAGACCAAGTAATAACACCATTTGCCGCTATACATTTATTTTGATTGAGTAAATCCATCGCTGCATGAGATAAAATTAACTCTACGTCACCTTTAGCCGTGACGGGTAGTGGTAAAGTCAACTGTTGGGCTATTTCATTCGCTTTTACCAATACATTTAAATTATCTATCTCTATTTCTTCTTGAGAGATAGTGATATCTAGCTTTCCTTCTGGGCCCGCTAAAAATGAATCACCAAACTTAATTGATATTGCAGGAGATAATGTAAATAACGACCAAAAACTTAATTTGGCTTGTACTTGGTTAATCACCACACCATCAACAACAACTTGAGCAACATTGGTATGCCAAACGCTACCCGTTATTCCTGATAATGAAACATTGTTAGGTAAGGTTACTTGCTTAAATACAATATTTGCAGGTAAGGTAGCCACTAAAAAACCAAGATAAGTCATTAAAAACATAACAGCAATGGCAAACTTTTTTTTCATTTATTTTCTCAATTGTAAATATTTTTAGCCAACGTTTGAAAGTAAAAACGCTATTTTCGTGCTAATTGTAAGCGGCGAACTCGTACTTCACCCTGATTTTTACCTTCAGCTAAGTCAATGGCTAATACTTGTAAATTTTCATTATTAGCCATATTTTCAAGCCAAAATAAGAGTTGGGTAAAAGGGGCACTATCAAGCCACACTTGCACAGTATCGCCTTGAGTCTGCATACGGGTAATCGTTAGTTGCTGCTTATTTGCGGTGCGATTAATTACACTAGACAAACTTCCATTACTTTTTTTACCACCACTGGTTGATTCAACACGTTTATATCGAGCCGTATTATCAGTAACCCACGTTAATAGTGCCTGTCTACTGGCAACTTTTTGCTCTGTTTTTATTAAATTTTCATTTAAAGGTTGCCAAATAAAGCTATATAGTAAAAATACAGAAATAAATGTTCCCAAAATTGAAACTAACCATTGCTCGCGTAAATTAAGCCCTTGCCACCAAGCTTTGATTGAAGATAAGTCCATTACGAACGCCCCTTACTTGCATTATTTTGCTGACGACTGATGCTGAACGAGCTAGTAACTTGTTTGCCTTGATTCTTTTGTGTTCCTTGCTTTACCACTAAATTGGTACGATTTAGTTCAGCTTTAAACTGCTCAAAATGTTGAAAATCATTAGCAGTTGCCTGAATACGCAATTCTTGTCTTTTGCCATCAAACTTCAATGATTGAGGCTTCAAAGCTGACACTTTAGCAAAAGCGGGTTGAACTGTTGTTAACATCGCTAAAAATCCACCACTATCACTTGTGCCACCAAGCTGAGCAATTTTTTTATTTAATTGTGATTTAATTGTGCCAATACGTACTCTTTTTGTCGCTGGAAAAGCGGCTTTATAGCGTGAAATAATTTCTTCTTCTATTTGCGTTTGTTGCGCAGATAATTGCCATAGCTGAGCACTTTTATAGCCTACGTTTAGTAATAATGCACACACAGCTATTCCTGCAGCCCATAGCCATTTAGTTAAGCCAACAGATCGCTGATCTTTAACTTTAAAATCATCCTGAAGTAAGTTAAATCCGCTACGGTGACTATTTTGTGCCAATAACGCTAAAGGCAGTTCTTCATCTTTTTTCGTCACAGTCACATTGCGACTACAAGCATTGAGATTAGGTAATTCAGAATAAGTATTAAGAATTATCTCGTTAGTTTGATTTTTCTCGTCAGCGTCTTGCAAAGACAACTGGTTTGAAAAAATATGTTCTATTGCAAACTTCCATGCATCGCCATCAAAAGTGCTTCCTTCCCACTCACCTTGACGTAACACAATATGACTAGCGTCATTAGTAGAGTTACTCTTTGAAGAAGGTACTGCAATTGCACTCCACTGCCCTTTTGTATAAGGCATGGCAAGTACTTCTGATTGAAGTGTTTTTATTTTAATGCTTGCATTTGACAACCATGTTAACCACATTTGCATTTGCGCTCGCTCAACAATAGCAACTAAGCAATGGTTTTCATCATTCTTATTGACCATATCAGCATAAGCAAAAAACAAGTCGTCTACATCTTGTGCCAAATCATCTTCTAACATATAAGGAACTGCTGCACGCATAGAACGTTGAGATTTAGTTGGCACTGAAATACGTTTTAATAGTACATCACTACCTGGCACAAAAACCTTAACCACTCGTTGTTCTGCTTTGCCAGTAAGTTCATTTAAATGTTCCGCGCTAGTTAATACACCACTGGCTATAATTTCTTGCTCTGTAGAACTAAAAACTAGCCAAGATATTTCATCTTCAACTTGACTGCCTAAGCGTATATATAAAATTTCGGCCATTAATTACGTCCTATAGTGCGGCTGATCACATCAATATATTTATTATTCGTTACTTTCATAACCGATTTCATAGCAAAAAAGCTATTATTAAAACTGGTACTGGCTTTCAGTGTAAAGTATTCACTATCAACTACAAACTGTTCTTTAATGCTGTCGCTTAGTTTTAATTTAATTATTTCAGGCAGATTGTAAAAATCATCAATGGTGTCAAAACCTTCCTCACCTCGAGCACCTAATATTTGCTCTGCTTCTTCTACCGTTGAATCAAGTAAAGCTTGTAGTAGTTCAGGCTGTTCTGCATCTATGGTATTGATATTTATTTTATGCTGTTCGTTAGCAGGGATGATACATACATAGGGTGCAATCTCATTAATAATAGCCGGAGTAAAATTGGCAATAACTCTTAACTCATTAACACTTGCCAAAAAATTATTTGCCGCTAAATATGGAAATTCACGTGAAGCATAATCATTGTCTTCAGCTCCACCAGAGCCACTAAGCTCATCATTTTCATCTAACCAATCAATTAACGATTCAACCATGGATTCTGCTTCAAATTGACTGACACCGTCCAATTGCAGATTAATTAATAAGGTTTCTAATGCAATGCTTGCAGGTAGCTTTTCATCACCACTTGCCGTAGCTTTTAGTGCATTCAAGTTTAAACAGCTTTGTAGATCAGTAATTTCACCCGAAATCTTACCTTGCTCAACAGGGTAAGTCGTTTCTCCTTGCGCCCAAATCTGCCCTAAGTGCGTAACTTCTGCATCTTCCTCAAATGCGGCAACCAACACTCTTTTAGTTAACTCTTCTGCTGCCATGGCATACCAATAGGCTTGCTGATTAAATGTCATGTTCGCACTACGTTGCACTTGCACTTGCAGCCGAGCTGTCATTTGGCTGGCAATAACGGCGCATAGTGCAACAATAAGCATTACGGTAATTAATGCTACGCCTCGTTGGTAGTGATATTTTGAAAAGAGTAAGCTCATGGGTTTACACCTAAACCTTCTTTATTTTCAATCTTACTACCGGCAACTAAAAATTGGCGACGAATAACACCGTAATCTTTAGTGTTTACTTCAATAGCTATCGCCAAAGGGAGGTATTCTTTTGACCATCCTTTACGCCATTCTTCACCGTTATAATACTCAAAGGTTAACGCTGACACTTTACTGATTAATGGCTGAATTTTAGGCTCAGTTCCCACTACGGCATCAACAAAGTTATAATGTAATCGTTCTAATGTTTGATCAACTAATCTATACGCTACGGCTTGCACATCACTACGTGGCAATAGTAAACCTGGGTTTGTCCAACCATGACGAACAAAAGCAAGTGCTTGCTCATTAGAAGAAAACTCATCTCCCGAGGTTTGCAAAAAGCCACTTAAAGGAGATTCTCCATTTATACGAATACTGCGCTGCGCAATTTGTATAATATCTCTTTCTATTATTAAAAAAGCGCGCTGCAGTTCATTGTGTCGTTTACTTAGTTTTTCAGACGTTTCATCACTGCGAATAACCGTATCAAAAATAGTAAAACTAGATAAACTAATAAGAGAAAAAATAGCGATCGCAATTAACACTTCTAATAAGGTGAAACCTTTGTGTTGATAGCTTTGCATTAGTGCTCAGCCTTAGATACATATGTACTGATACTGCCAATAGCAAGTTCATCATCTTCTTTCAAACGAATTTCCATGACAATAGCACGCATGTTTTTTTCTGTTGTTTTTTGTACTTTCTGACGCCAAAACCATGCTCGGCCTGCTAACTCAACTTCGCCTTTTAAATTGTTTTTTGGTGGCCACTTTCCTTCTAAATGTGTTGTAACCAGTTGATTAGCAGCAACCCAGTTAGCAAGCATCTTTTTTTCTAAATAACCAATGTTTTGCGTATTATTGGTTGCTGCACTTAATAGTGCTACACCAGCAATAGCGAAAACAGCCATTGCCAGCATAACTTCAATTAGCGTGAAGCCCTGTGATTTTCTGATTACTCTACGATTAATCATTTAATACTGGCCCCTCTACTGTCAGTGGTATGCTATAAAGGCCAGTCACTCGATAGGCGAGTTCAGAGAGATCGTCGTATAACGAGGCGTCTTCAGTAAAATGAAACGTTAGGCTAAAAGGTGTGATATCGCCACCGGATAAAATATAGACCTGTGGCAATAATTGTTTTTTTTCTTCTGAGTCATTTTCTTGCTCAGCTGATTCATAAGAAAGAAATTCTTCATTTTGCTTAGTAAATACGGATGAATCAAAAAGTAGTGGTTCTTCTATAGGCAAATCATCTAAAGTAAGGGTTAAAGTTACCCCTTTAGGTAATTTTTGAGCCGTTAGCCAATCTTGTTGAGCTACTTCACTCCACTTTGTTCCGTTATATCCTAAAAAACGATAGCTGTTTTTATCAATATATAAACCAAGTTCTATATTATTTAATAAGCCATAATTTGCTGCGCTTTCAAATATCGTAGAAAATTTATAACTTACTGTCTTTAATGTATCTTCAGGTCGCTTTCCTGAAAAATTAAACTGCACACTCGAAATTATCAAACCTATTAGTGCAATAACAACCAACACTTCAAGCAAAGTAAAGCCTTTGATTTTTATTGTTGGTGTTAAAAGTGACGAGTAACGATTCTTCATATCTTATCTTTTAGCTTTCTATTATCTTAACCAAAAACAAGGCATAAGGTTTCAGTCTAAAAAGCGCTTACTCAAGGTGCTAAATGCGACGTTTAGTCTGCCAAACGAGTATTTCGCAACGCCGAGTAAGCGTTATTTAGGCGAAATTATTGGTAGTCGCCTAAATTCCAATTACCAATATCATCTTCATTACCCGCTTCACCATCAGGGCCTGATGAAAACACATCCATTTTTCCTTGTTCTCCTGGATTCAATAGAATGTACTCATTACCCCAAGGATCTTTAGGTAAACGTTTTACATAACCACCATCCGGAAAACGACGCGGAATAGGTTCTATGTCTGTTTGATCAGTTAGTGCTTCCAAACCTTGTTCTGTACTTGGGTAATCATAGTTATCTAATTTGTACATACTTAAAGAGTTTTCTAATGCCGTTACATCTTGTACTGCTTTTTGCAATTTAGCAGTATCTTGACTGCCAATTAAGTTAGGCACTACCACACTTAACATCATGCCAATAATAACAATTACAACCATGACTTCGAGTAACGTAAAACCCTGTACTTTTTGTTTATTCATTTATCTTTCCTAATTTCCTAGTAACGTAAACTTATTGGTATTGTTGATGATCGAAGTTAATGATATTCAGCACTTTTAGAACGACTGAAAGTTAACCACCCACAAAAGTATTTAATTTTAATATCGGCTCTACTATTGCCATCACAATAAATAAGACTATCCCAGCCATAACTACCATTAGGGCAGGTTCAAAGGCTTTCAATGATATATTCATTAATGCTTCAAATTCTTTATCCTGATTGTCTGCCGCACGACCTAACATTTGCTCAAGTTGACCGCTTTTTTCACCGCTAGCAATCATATGTAGCATCATCGGAGGAAATAACTTCGTTTGCTCTAAAGATAAACGCAAACTAGTACCTTCTCGTACTTTATCAGCAGCCAATTTTACCTGTTGCTTAATGTATAAGTTATCAAGCACTTCACCTGAAATTTTCATACTTTCTAACAAAGGAACTGCACTTGCTGACAATATGCTTAACGTACGAGCAAAGCGAGCGGTATTAAGACCCTTAGCCACTTTGCCAATACCAGGCAAAGCTATAACTCGTTGATGATAAGCCATCTGAAATTTTGGTCTTTTTAATAATTGAGAAACCAATAACATTATCATGGTAATAAATAACATCATATAAAAGCCATATGCTTGTAAAAAGTCACTACTTGCAATTAACAGCTTGGTAGAACTAGGCAATGTTGCACCCATATGTTCAAATTGACCGACTATTTGCGGCACAACTTTCGTTAATAAAATAGCAACAACCCCAATGGCTACTACAGTCATAATTACGGGATAAACTAACGCTTGAATTATTTGTGAGCGCATTTGTTCTCGTTGCTCAGTATAATCCGCTAAACGATTTAGTACTTTATCCAAATGCCCTGATTTTTCACCGGCAGCAACCATGGCTCTATAAAGTCGATTAAAAACCCGAGGGTACTCTGCCATACTTTCAGCTAAACCGTAGCCTTCAGTCACTTTAGTTCGAACGCCCATGATCATACTTTTGATCGTATTTTTTTCGCCTTGTTCAGCAATAGCAACTAAGGCTTCTTCAAGGGGTAATCCAGACTCAACTAAAGTAGCTAATTGGCGTGTAATTAGTGCAAGCTCTGCAGCAGATACTTTTCCTTTATTACTTCGATTACTCATTTTGCCTGATTTACTTTTTTGACTAGCAAGCGTCGGCAGAACTTCTGTTGGCATCAAGCCTTGCTCTCTAAGTAATGCACGCGCTTGTCTTGGCGTATCTCCCTCGATAACACCTTTTTTAGTTTTTCCGCGACTATCTACTGCTTGGTAATCAAATGCTGCCATTAATCTTCTCGCGTGACACGTAAGACTTCTTCTAACGTTGTTATACCTAGCATAACTTTATCAAAACCATCACGACGTATAGAAGCCGTATGCTGACGAATATATTTCTCAATTGCCTGCTCGCCATGGCCGTTATGAATGATTTCGCGGATAGAGTCATCAACAATCAATAATTCATGAATACCTGTTCTGCCACGATAGCCTTTAAAGTTGCACTCAACACAGCCAACAGCTTGATAAATTTTCTGACTATTGTTTTCAGGCAAGCCAAGTAAAGCTCGTTCTTCTTCATCAGGTAAGTGACTCATTCGACAATGTGGGCAAAGTGTACGAACTAGTCGTTGTGCCAACACACCTAATAAACTTGATGATAATAAAAATGGTTCTACGCCCATGTCTTCCATACGGGTAATAGCGCCTGCAGCCGTATTGGTATGTAATGTAGATAAAACTAAATGCCCTGTTAAACTTGCTTGTACACCAATTTGTGCGGTTTCTAAATCGCGAATTTCACCAATCATCACCACATCAGGATCTTGTCGTAAAATAGCCCGTAACCCGCGCGCAAAGGTCATATCTACTTTCGTATTGACTTGGGTTTGTCCAATACCATCTATGGCAAATTCAATGGGATCTTCAACGGTCAGAATATTACGTTCTTTTTCATCTATCTGGGTTAAACCAGCATATAAGGTTGTACTTTTACCAGAGCCTGTAGGACCTGTAACCAAAATAATACCGTGCGGTTTTTCAATTAAGGTTGAAAAGCTCGCGCGATTTTTATCTGTCATCCCTAAATCTTCAAGGTTTAATCTTGCCGCATTTTTGTCAAGTAAACGTAATACAACTCGTTCACCATGTCCTGTTGGCATGGTTGATACACGAACATCAACGGCTCTACCACCAATGCGAAGTGAAATTCGTCCATCTTGAGGGATACGCTTTTCAGCAATATCTAACTTCGCCATCACTTTTATACGAGATACTAATAACGACGCTAGTTTTCTATTTGGCTTTAATACTTCACGTAAAATACCATCAACACGAAAACGAATTTGCAAAGCACTCTCAAACGTTTCTATATGAATATCACTTGCGCTTTCTTTGATCGCTTCACTAAGCATGGCGTTAATAAGCTTGATGATAGGTGCATCATCTTCGTTTTCTAATAAATCTTCACTTTCTGTTATTTCATCAGCAAGAGAGTACAAATTAACTTCATTGCCAATATCTTCCATCATTTGTTGTGCTTCTGAAGAGTCACGTTGATATGCTTCTGTCAGTAATAATTCAAAAGATGCGATATCTTGAATATCAAAACTAAATGGCGCTTTAATAATTCGTCTAATTTCAATGATGGTATCTAAACTAATATCAGCTAAGCAATGTAAAACATAGCCTGCTTCATTTTTGCTAAGTAATACGCTAAAGCGTTTAGCAAAAGCAAAAGGCAGCCGCCAAGCAGCAACACTTGCCTCAATGTCTTTAGACTCAATAGATTGATTACTGTGTGACTCTGTTGCCATTTTTGTGGCTTGAATAAAGTCTTCAGACATTATTCTATATTCTCTTTAAGTAAATTATGTTGTCTTGTTAGTTCTTTTTCTTGTTTTAATTTGTCCTGATACTCACTAAAAGTAGGCGGTAATGCTAAATCATCATTCCATTCTGGTAATATAGGTAAATGCTCATCACTCATTAATGATAAGCCTTCCTCTTGCTTACGAATTTGATCAGCACGAATGTAGTTATACTTACCT
Source organism: uncultured Colwellia sp. (assembly GCA_913061365.1). Classification (GTDB taxonomy): domain Bacteria; phylum Pseudomonadota; class Gammaproteobacteria; order Enterobacterales; family Alteromonadaceae; genus Colwellia. Next base: position 2,931 of record CAJXUT010000027.1, on the reverse strand, counting down.
TCGCTGATTTCACTCATTAAACTGGCATCGCGTATAATGGTAGCGCGTAAAAACACCATTAAATTACGTTTACGCATGCTATTACTTGTTGATTTAAATAAATGTCCAATAATAGGAAGATCACCTAACAGCGGTACCTTTTGTACACTTTCTTGTATATCTTCATCAATTAAGCCACCTAACACTACTGTGCCACCACTTTCGGCCATAACAGTGGTCGATATCTCTCTTTTGTTGATAGCAATATCTACACCTGTGTTACCACTAACTGAAGATGTTTCTTGTTCAATAATAAGCTGTACTGCTGAGCCTTCATTTACTTGCGGGGTTACACGTAATTTAATACCAACTTCTTGACGCTCTACTGTTTGAAAAGGGTTGCTATTGTTACTGCTACTAGTAGAACCGGTGAGAATAGGCACTTCTTGACCAACAATAAAGTAAGCTTCTTCGTTATCTAATGTGGTAATACTTGGTGTGGCTAAGATATTTGAGTTGGTGTCACTACTCACGGCTTGAATGATTGCAGCCCAATCACCTGAAACAACGCCAGTAACGATGCCAGACGCAGATCCTAACGCTGATGCTAATAAGGTGTAATCGCCTTCAATATCCTGTTTTGTATATTCTCCAGTTATAAGCTGTCCAGTTTCAGTAGAATATACCGCAGGTACAACCTCTCCAGGTGTACCCTTTGCAGCTTCAACACCTGCAGCCACAGATGATATGGTAGCAGGGCCATTAGTGAACTGAGTAAAACCAAAGTTTTCATTACCTAATTGCACACCTAAGCTCACACCGTCAGTCTCGTAAACTTCAACGATAATAGCTTCAATCATGACTTGCGCTCTTCGCACATCTAATTGACGAATGACGGCTTCTAGTGAACGTAACATGTCAGGTTGTGCTGTAATCACTAAGGCATTGGTTGATTCATGGGCTTCAATACTAATATCACGTTTACTTGAACTTTTAACTTTCGTGGTTTTCTTTTCGGCAACAATAGAGTCACTAACACCTTTAAGTACTTTAACTAAATCTTCCGCTTTTGAATATTTAAGATAGTAAACGCGGGTATTTCCATTACTTTCTAATTCACTATCTAATCGTTTAACCAAACGAGTTACACGCTCACGCGCTTGAACTTCACCACTAATGATAACGCTATTGCTGCGATCATCAGCGACAATTTTTGGAATTAAAAAGGTTGGTTGTCCTGCTTTACCACTAGTCGGTTTGTTCATTGTTTCAATGATACGAACCATTTCACTGGCTGAGGCATAATTTAATTTAATAATCTCAACATCTTGATCACCTGCTCTATCCACTCTTTCAATTATTTTAACTAGACGGTTTACCGTAGCAGCAGTACCCGTAAGCATAATAACGTTGGCTGGATCATAGTTAGTAACATTACCACCGCCTGCTTGATCAGATAATTGACGAAGTAGCGGAACTAATTCACGTACTGTTACATTTTTCACTTCAACAATACGGGTGACCATTTCATCACCATTAATACCACTACTGCCACCAACAACAGGAATTGATGAAGTTTTCGCATCTTTATTTCTAATAATTTTTACAATGTTGTTGTCCATTTTCACGGCAGCAAAACCGTAAACTTCCAATACATTCAAAAAAAACTGATAATACTGTTCTTCAGTCAGTACATCATAACTGCGAACATTAACTTTACCACGTACATTTGGGTCAACAATCATAGTCTTTTTAAGGTTTTTACCTACAATGGTTACAAACTCAACAATATCTGTATTTTTAAAACTAGGTGAATATTGGTTAGCACTCGCTTGTCCAACAGCAAAAATACCACTAAAGGCTATTGCTGTTATTAAAACGACGCACAATTGCTTGAGTTGCTTAAACTTGTGAGTCAATTGCTTAATCACAAATACGTTTAAGGTTGTGCCCATGAAAAATTCCTTATTACTTTTATCTAATAAATTATCTTATAAATAATTAGTGTTACGTTTAATCGATACTAAAAAGTATTTCTATCAATTCTTTTCTACGCTCAATCAACAATGAAATGTCACGTTCTGTTCTTAATGCCGACAAAGCTTGTGCAGCTTCTAAAGGGGCTAGCAAATCATTTCCATTCATTTGCACTGCAATATCACCCGACTTTAAACCCGATAATTTAAAAAACTCTGGATTCTTACCAGGAGATAGTCGATAGCCTACAATTTTACCTTTTATTCGTGCTGGAGAAATACGCAGATAATCTGTAATTTTACCCGGGTCTTTAGCCAAATCAGTTCTTAGTTTTGTCGCATTAACTGTTAACTCTTTATTAGAGCGTTGATCAACAACATTTGCGGTATTACGCTTTTTTATTGCATCTTGTTTAGCTTTTTTATTAGCAACATTTTGAGCCGGTTGATTATAATCAGCTCCATCTAGCATTAAGGTTTCAAGACGCCCCGATTGCTTAATAATCACTCGGTCTGTAAGTACTTCTTCAAGACTTGCACGAGTTCCTTTAATAAGTTCGCCAATACCGTAGGTTTCTTGCTTACCTTGGTATTCAATAATTGCCGCAGCACCTTCTGGATTGTCACTTGCAACTAAACCAGCTAGCGTAAGCTGTAATCGAGTGACTGGGGCATCAGTGATCTCTTTTGCCACTTCTTTAATTTGTTCATTCTCATTATAACGACCAAAGAGATTAAGCTTTTGCAACGTGGAAATATCAACATCTTGCTGGGCCGAACGAATTTGTTTAACACCTACTACCGTTGAATCAGCATATATTGGTGCTTGCGGCACAAATAACCATGTAATTTTTGCCGCTAAAAAAGCAATATAAATCAATAGTAGAAAGCTGATAGCTTGTGCTATTTTTTGTTGAGGTAGTTTTGCCAAAATAGAGGTAATTGATGTTAAGTTATCGTTAATATCCATTTATTC
>CAJXUT010000026.1 GCA_913061365.1 uncultured Colwellia sp. | reverse complement strand
ACGTCTCGTGGGCTCGGAGATGTGTATAAGAGACAGATCAATATCATCAAATTCTTCTAATAATGCATCTATTTCAGCCTCTTCATCTTCATTAATGATGATTGGAGGATTACCATCATATAAACGATGATTCATATTCTGAAAGTAAGCATTTTTAATAAATTCATAAGAATCTGAAGATTCGTTGACTAATTGTTCTTGATCTCGAATGCCAGCTCGAGCTTCTAAGCCTAGTACACCTAAACGTACTATGTTTGGCCAAAAATCAATAACAGCTAAGGGCCAATATAAGCCATCGACATAATCCCCGACCTCTTCTCTAACAGAACTAGGGCCTAATGCAGGAATAACAAGATAAGGTCCATCACCTACGCCATAAGAGCCTAATACTTCACCAAACTCTTCTTGTTCTCCAGACCAACCAAAATCACTTGCAGGATCATAAAACCCTAATAAACCTACCGTTGAGTTCAACAAAAATCTACCACTTCCTTGAGCCGCATCTGAAAACTTCAACTGTAAAAGATTATTAATAGCACTCGATGGTTCATTTAAATTAAGCGCCATGTTGTATAAGCCAGTACGCAAGAATGTTGGTGTATACGTGGTATAAAATTCAGAAGCTGGTTTTGCCACATATTTATCAACATAATCCCAAGTAAAAGTCCAAAACGGCCTGTTAATTTCTTCAAATGGATCTCGAGGATCATTCAATTCCTTATCAGCCGGAGTTGAAGAGCAAGCAGATAAAAATATAACAAGCAATAATACAATTGAACGAGAATTTCGAAATAAAGATTTATTCACAGAAGTTAATTCCTTCCTAGGGATAGATTTAAAATATAATGCAGACGAATTTTTTAGTTTAACATAAATTTAAAAAAATTTAAAAAGCCGTCAAAATAGAAGTTAAGAAGAGGTTTTCTTTTGGTAGATAGCAATTAACATTTCAACTTCCGCATAAGGAAGCTCGCATTCTGTAACAATCTCATCAATATCTGCACCTTTTTCAGCTAGCTTAATGGCACGCGAATAAAACTTATCATTGCCTTGAACTGATTGTAATTGTTCAATGATAGCATCTTGGTTATTTACATGAGTTTGCAATGTGTTAATACGGTGTTCAAGTTGCTTTGACACCTGCGTATTCTCTATTGTTATTTTTTCATTAGATCTTTGCAGATTAGAGAGCTCACGACCTAACTCTTCATTTACCAGTTGAAGGTTATTAACAATTAACTCTTGTGCTTGGTACTGCGAGGTAAGCAACGTCACTTGCGCTTTATGCCTCATTGATAAAATAAAAATACCAACAAGACAAAAAACACTAATAACAAGTGCGACAACAGCAATAATGGGTAAGGCTAATAAAGACATAAAATCAATAATAAATAATGAAAGATTGCACTCAGTATATAATTCGAAATTCTAGTTAATGTCGAGTACAAGGTGCTTTAAAATTGTTTTAGTTCATCCCACTCATCATCTGAGAGTAGTTTATCTAAATCAACTAATATTAATAATTCACCATCTCGGTTAGACACACCTTGAATAAACTGTGCACTTTCTTCATTACCAACATTAGGTGCATCATCTATTTCTGATGCCTTTAAATAAACAACTTCAGCAACACTATCTACTAAGATACCAATAACTTGTTTTTCAGACTCGATAACCACTACACGTGTGTTATCACTCACTTCACAAGGTTCTAACCCAAAACGAGAGCGAGTATCTATTACTGTAACCACGTTACCACGTAAGTTTATAATACCAAGTACATATAACGGAGCCCCCGGAACAGGTGCAATTTCACTGTAACGTAAAACCTCTTGCACTTGCATAACATTAATTCCATAAACTTCATTTTCAAGCTTAAATGTTACCCACTGAAGTACTTCATCATTATCGCCCATTTTCGTATTAGAACTTCGTCTCTCATCAGACATACTACTTGCCTCTCAAATTATTTTTAAAGTATATACTTAGCTATTAAGAACATTATGAATCAACTTTGTGAATTCCGCTACCATCATGAAGTAATTGAACTAATGAATCTACATCAAGTAAAGCGCACATTTTACCTTTTACTAAGCCTGCTAGCCAAGGTTTCTTACTAGAAGCAGCTGCCCACTTAACTTCATCCTGCTTTAAAACAACAGTATCAATTAAGTTTTCTGCTGATAAACCCCAACCACTTTTATTTAACATAATAATATATTGATAGTTTAAAGACTCTTTCAGCTTATCATCGCATTTTTCTGGCATGACCCATAAAGCTGTATCAACAACATTTATTTTTTCATCTCTATATAGCATTACGCCTTTATACCATGCAGGTTTACCCATCAACGATGTTGTTTTATCAACTGGATGTATTCCACCTAATTCAATCAAAGGCACTGCTAGTGTTAAACCACCAACATCAAAAAAGAGTGCTTGAAAATCACCTTCACGGTATGACTTCTTCGGTAGAACACTGTCATCATCTTGACTCTTTTGTGTAACTAAAACCGTTTCTAAGGCATTTTCTTGTTCTGGTTGCTCATAGGTATGCTTTTGAGTAGTAAAGGTTTCCTCTTTAACTTCAAGATTGGCATTAACATTTTTTAATAAGGCTTCTAGACGTTCATTTTCAACGACTACTTTATTTTCAACCACATGATTCTTTGTGCTTGCTTGCATACGAGGTTCATCTGTCATTAACTCAGACAGATAGTTTTTCATTACTTTTTTACTTGCTGCTAATGGTTTTGCCATTTCTTTCTACTTTTTAAGCTGATTTCATTAAGTATTTCAATAAGTTTCTATATGCAAAAACTCCACGAGAATTTGGCATAAAATGCGAAGGCACTTTTTGTGCTTGGCTAGCATTCCTAAAATTTGTATCAACAGGTATAACGCTCGGCCAAACTTTATCTTTATGGGTGTCGAGTAATTTTTGATAAGAGAGAATTGAAGCTTTAGTACGCTTGTCAAACATTGTAGGGATTATTGTATATTTGAAAGGCTGTTCTTGCTCTCCTTGCATCAAATCCATCGTAGTAATCATTCTATCCAAACCTTTCAACGCAAGGTATTCAGTTTGAACAGGCACAATGACCTTATTTGATGCGGCTAAAGCATTTACCATAAGCACACCTAAAACCGGTGGGCAATCCAATAATACATAATCATAATATTGAGATATTTTTTCGATAGCCTTTTTCAGTACTAACCCCATACCAACCTTAGCACCTAACGCTCTATCCAATGTTGCTAACCCCATGGTTGCAGGTAAAATATCTAAATGGGGGTACTGTGTAGGGCATAAACTTTGTAAAATTTGTTCTGTTGAAGAGACTTGAGTAAACAAATCGAAAACACTCAATTCTAAATCTTCTGACTCAATACCAAAATAATAACTCAATGAGGCATGAGGGTCGGTATCAATTAACAATACTCGTTTATCACTCTCAGCTAACAGTCCTGCTAAAGCGATAGTTGTTGTGGTTTTACCAACCCCACCTTTTTGATTTGCAACCGTCCAAACTTCCAAAGAGCATTCCTGTTAATTATGAATAATTCACTAATGTTTTTATTTTATTGACGCTAATAGAGCTACTTTACTCGTTTGACGTATTATCGTTTTCATCTCGAGTTGTGATTCGTATACCACCATTTTCTAAACGAATAATATTTATTTCATTACCCTTTTCACCTGGTTCAACTACTTTAGTTATGGCCTCAACATCTTTGACACTAATTGTTGGTGCATTTAACAAGTTTGATTTTTCCAACCCGTATTTAGAAATCGCTACAACTACTTTTCTATTTTTTGCTCGTCCTTGCGCTGTAGAGTTGTCAGCACTAGGGTAATATTGTCCATACCCCTCTATGGCCATTCGAGCAGGATTCATACCTAAACTTTCTAATACTTGTAAAATAGCAGTAGCTCTATAAACAGATAATTCCCAATTTGATGAAAATATTTCAGTATTAATTGCTTGGTTATCTGTATAGCCTCTTACTCTTACAAAGTTGGTAACCTCATCAAGAATATCATAAATTACAGCTAGAATATTAGTCGCTGAATTAGTCGCAGAAGAAGATCCACTCGGAAATAACAGGCCACTATTTAATTCAATTTCAAGCCAGTCTCCGTCAACTTGTAGTTGCGCATAGCCAGACTCAACTAGTTCATACAGTGCTGCATGTAATTCTTCTTCTAATGAGGTTAAATTAGAACCTACTTGAGAGTGCGATATATTTGACAACGTTTGATCACCCTCTAGAAGCTGTGGTCCAGCATCATCGAGTAAACCATTGCCGTATAGACGTTTATTTGTTTTACTACTGTTTACATCAAGAATATCATCTCCATGACCACGGTTTTTTGGTTGTTCTTCATTAGCTTGAAAAACCCGCCCCACAGACTCTGTAATTGTTTCAAATGGCTCTTCATTTACCATCGCCATAGCATAAAGAACAACAAATAAAGCAAAGAGTAAAGTCATATAATCAGCATAAGAAACAAGCCAGCGATGAACATCTTCACCTTCTACATTCTCTCTTCTCTTACGTAGCGGTCTCACTGCTCTAACCTGAATGCAGAAAGTTTATTTTCAATCGCATGAGGATTCTCTCCACGAGCTATAGCCATCAATCCCTCAGAAATCATTTCACGATACATTGTTTGCTGATGAATAATAGCTCGAATTTTATTTGCGATAGGTAAATAGATTAAGTTCGCAAAACCTACGCCATAAATTGTTGCAATAAAAGCAGTTGCGATACCTTGCCCTAGTAAAGATGGTTCAGTTAAATTACTCATCGCATGAATTAGTCCCAAAACTGCGCCTAATATACCTATGGTCGGACTATATCCCCCCATAGCTTCAAATATACTAGCCGAACGCAAGCTGTGTTCGCGATAAACCTCTAAATCTAATTCTAAAGAAGCTTGTAAATCTTCAAACTCTGCACCATCTACAAGTAAGTTCAATCCTTTTTGCGTGTAACTATCTTCTACATCTAGTGCTACATCTTCTAGTGCCAGATAACCAGATTCACGTGATTTTTCTGACCAAAAAACGATATCATCAATACCCTTTTCGATATCATAACAAGGCGGTATAAAGACCCATTTCAATAGCGAAAAAGCATGGAGAAATTGAGTGCTTGAGGACTGCAACATAACAGCACCAAGGGTTCCACCCACTACAATAATAAAAGCAGGTAATTCAAACAAAGTAGAAACAGAGCCGCCATCTAATGCGAAACCAGCATAAATAGCTAAAATTGCAACAATAAGACCAGCAACACTTAGTCTATCCATGTTTGATTTCCTTTATAATAGCGCTTGAGATACCATCTAACGGCAAAGATAACTGTGATATTCCTGCAGCGGCAACAGCTTGGGGCATGCCATAAACTACACATGTTTGTTCATCTTGCGCCCAAATGGTTGAACCTCTAGATTTTAACATTCTTGCCCCTTCTCGACCGTCAGCTCCCATCCCTGTTAAAATAATTCCCAATACATTTGCAGAAAAAACTTTTGACGCTGAGCCAAAGCTCACATCGACACTCGGTTTAAAAGTAATTTTTGCTGAATTGTCTTCAACTATTTTTATTTTAGCTGCATTTTCTGTACCAGTTAGAACCATTTGTCGTCCACCTGGAGCTAAATAAGCACAACCTGGTTTTAGAATATCGCCATCACTTGCTTCTTTAACCTGTATTTTACATAAAGAGTTCAATCTATTTGCAAAAGCATGAGTGAAAGTAGCAGGCATATGCTGCACCATAATAATGGGTAAAGGGAAGTTTTGAGGTAATTGAGTTAGTATTTTTTGTAATGCAACAGGCCCACCTGTAGAAGTTCCTATTGCGATTAACTTATAGCTTTTTCCAGAGGCTTTAACTTGTACAGGAGGTGAGTCATTAACCGTTTTAGCTGCTCTTGCAGTTTTAGATTGCAGTGTAGATGGAGTTTTTCGAGCATTTAGGGATGTTTCTTGATGAGAAGGTCGGTTAATTGCCCTTGCAGGCGTATTAGGAGACACGCTGCGTCGAGTTAACCCACTCTTTTTTGCTAATTGAATAACTCGTTGACGTAATAAGCTTCCGGCTTCATCTGTATTTTGTGCTATGTCACTAAACTTTTTAGGAAGAAAGTCTAAAGCGCCGGCTTCTAAAGCTTCAATGGTAGATTTTGCACCTTGATGTGTTAAAGATGAAAACATTAAAATAGCAGTTGGAGACTTTTCCATTATCTGCTTTACTGCAGCAATACCATTCAATATGGGCATTTCGATGTCCATAGTAATGACATCTGGCTTAAGAGCAATAGCCTTGTCTACCGCTTCTTGACCATTCACAGCTACATCAATTACATCTAGCTGTGAATCCTTATTAAGTATATCGCTGACTCGTCGTCTAAAAAAACTTGAATCATCAACAACGAGTACTTTATAGACCATCTAATTTCTCAACTTTAAATAATTTTTACTCATCCTTATTAACAGTTTGAGTATTCCTAACTAATAGATTATGAACGCAATTTTTTATTTACAGGTAATTTTTTAGCGTAGAATCTTAGCATGTTTGGTATATCTATAATTAAAGCGATACCACCATCACTTGTAATTGTTGCACCGGCCATACCAGGTGTTCCGTGTAATAATCTATCAAGCGGTTTAATAACTACCTCTTCTTGGCCTATTAACCGATCAACAACAAAAGCCACTTGCTGATTTCCTACTTGAACTATAACAACATGCCCTTTATCGCGAGGAGTATTTTCGCAGTCTCTAACTAACCATTGATCTAAATAAAAGAGTGGAATTGCTTTTTCACGAACAATAATCGTTAATTGACCATCAACATTATTTGTTTTAGTTAAGTCTAAATGAAAAATTTCATTTACCGCAGCAAGAGATAGTGCAAAAGTTTGCTTGCCAACAACGACCATTAACGTTGGTAATATTGCTAAAGTTAGTGGCACTTTAATTTCTAAAATTGTGCCTACGCCCATCTCAGAGTCAATATTAACAGTACCGTTTAGTTGAGCTATTTTGGTTTTCACCACGTCCATGCCAACACCACGACCTGAAACTTCAGATATTTCAGTTTTGGTAGAGAACCCTGGAGCAAAAATCAAACTAAATGCTTCTTTGTCTGGCATTCTCGATGCTGCATCGGCATCAAGTACCCCACGCTCAATCGCAATGCCTTTTAATTTTTCAGCATTCATACCCGCACCATCATCTTTAATGGTTAGTAAGATATGATCACCTTCTTGCGAAGCCGATAAAATGACACTCCCCTGACGAGGTTTACCCATCGCTTCACGATCGGCAGGTAATTCAATTCCGTGGTCAACAGAGTTTCTAACTAAATGCACTAAAGGATCGGCTAATGCTTCCACTAGATTTTTATCTAAATCAGTGTCCTCACCTTCTAAAATCAGTTGTATATCTTTATCTAGACTGCGTGCTAAATCACGTACTACTCGAGGAAAACGGCCGAATACTTTTTTGATTGGTTGCATGCGGGTTTTCATTACCGCACCCTGTAAATCGGTAGTTACAGCATCCAAGTTTGACACTGCTTTACTTAAGTTTTCATCATCAGAAACCAAACCTAAGCTGGTTAAGCGGTTTCTCACTAAAACCAACTCACCAACCATATTCATTATGATATCAAGTCGTTTAGTGTCTACTCGAACCGTTGTTTCCCCCTGAGGAGTTGCTGGTTGCGGTGCTTTTTTACTTGCAGGAGCAGCCTTCGATTTGGCCGCAGGTTTAGCAGCCGCTTTAACAGCTGCTGGCTTTGCAACAGATTCTTTTTTAACAGGCTGTTGTGGAGCTACTTTTTCTTCCGGCAAAGAAGATGTTGCTCCAGGTTTAGGGGCATTACCTTTACCATGAAGTTCATCTAATAAGCTTTCAAATTCATCATCATTAATTTCATCAGAAGACACACTTGGCGTACTAGCTGAGTTACTAACTTCTGCCGAAAAAGCACCTTGCCCATGTAACTCATCCAGTAATGATTCAAATTCATCATCAGAAATATCATCACTATTTGTAATAACAGGAGGGCTATCTGTATCAGGTTTACTAGATGTAGAAGAAGAAGGAGCACCACCGCCATGTAATTCGTCTAGCAGTCGTTCAAACTCATCTTCACTCATTTCATCTGCCGAATTCGACTCTGTTGATTCTTGCTCTACTGGCTCAATAGGATTTTCAACTACAGGCTCGGGAGCAATATCTTCAATAACTTGAGGTGCATCTTGATCTTCAGGTACGCTTAATCGCTTAAGTTCAGCTAATAAACTATCCTCAGCAGCGATTAACGGCTCTTTATTTTGCACCAATACGAACATATCATTAACCGTATCAAGCGCAGATAAGATAGTATCCATTAAATCAGCATTGACAGATCGTTGACCGTTACGAAGTAAATCAAAAATATTTTCAGCACCGTGACAAACGTCAACAAGTTCGGTTAAAGCAAGAAAACCTGCTCCACCTTTTACGGTATGAAAACCTCGAAAGATTGCATTCAGTAAATCAGCATTATCGACATCATTCTCAAGCTCAACTAATTGCTCAGAAAGTAGTTCAAGTATTTCACCTGCTTCTACTAAAAAATCTTGTAGAATTTCTTCATCGGCTTCAAAAGACATTCTTTACTCCTGCTAAAACCCTAAACTTGATAATAGATCGTCAACATCATCTTGATCTTCAACAACGTCATTTCTATTTTCTGTATTAACTATTGGCCCTTCAACTAGGTTCTCACCCACTTTAGGTGATTCGCTTGCTTGTGAATGGTCTGCTGATATACCAAAGGCTGTCAGCATTGCAATTAAACTTTCTTCAACTTCATGTACCAAATCGATAACTTTACGGATAACCTGACCAGTTAAATCTTGAAAATCTTGAGCCATCAGTACATCAGTCATTAAACCATGAATATGATGAGTTTCTTTGCTTGTTGTAGTCAATAATTTGTCTATATCAACACATAAGCCTTTGAACTCATTGAGCTCAATTTCATTATTCATTAACTTTGTCCATAATGGATTTACATCACGGACTTGCTCTGCAAGGTTATCAACAACAGGAAAAATTGATTCAACAACATCCATGGTTTTATTGGCCGCATCTTCTGTGCGAGTAATAACATAATTCAAACGTTCTTTAGCATCAGGAATATCTGCCGTTGCTAAATCATTCAACCGAGAGTCAAGTTGAAAGTTGTTCAAAGAGTCATGTAACTGACGTGTTAATTTACCTATTTCAGCAAATAAATCAGAATTTATTGGATTTTGAATTTCAGCAATCAACGCATCAGCTTTATCTTGCTGATCTGTTTCCAAAAATTCAACTAATGCTCTCGCTTGTTCTAACGAAACACTACCTACCATTGCTATACTCATGTAAAGTCCTTAACACGTAAACCAAAGCATTATTAATTTGATAAACATGAACTATTTATCAAATTTAAAACTAACCCAAACGTTCAAAAATTTTGTCAATTTTAGTTTTGAGTGTTCCTGCTGTAAATGGTTTAACAATATAGCCATTAACACCTGCTTGAGCAGCCATTATAATTTGCTCTTTTTTTGCTTCAGCTGTAATTAATAATACAGGGATATGAGATAAGCTTGAATCTGCACGAATAGCTTTTAACAAGTCTATACCTTGCATTCCAGGCATATTCCAGTCAGTGACTACAAAATCAAAATCACCACCTTGAAGCATAGGTAAAGCAGTACTGCCATCATCTGCTTCTTGAATATTTGTGAAACCTAAATCACGTAGCAAATTTTTTACTATACGTCTCATGGTTGAAAAGTCATCAACTACAAGCACTTTCATATTTTTATCCAAGGCACCCTCCGGCGAAACATTCAATATTTTTATTCATTATCAATTTTATTTATAGTTAAGTTAAAATGTTAACAGCTATATTACTCAATTTTGCCAAGATTGCATACGCGCTTTTAATCGATGCATTGCTTGGCTATGTATTTGACTTACTCTAGATTCACTTACATCAAGTACTTGACCAATTTCTCGTAAGTTTAGTTCTTCATCATAATATAGAGACAGTACTAAAGCTTCTCTCTCGGGTAAAGTACTAATACATTCAGCAAGTCCTTTTTTAAATGCGTTACGTTCAATGCTTTGATATGGATCATCTTCATGACATGTCTCATCAAACTTTAACGCATCTTCACTGACACCAAGATCCTGAATATCAAGTATTTTACCTGTACTTACTTCACTTAATATATGATGGTACTCATTTAGCGAAATATCAAGTTTTTCAGCGACTTCAACATCAGTAACATCACGACCTAGTTGAGCCTCTAGTTGCTTTATTGCTTCACTAACCATACGGCTATTTTTGTGTACAGAACGAGGTGTCCAATCACCACGACGCATTTCATCTAACATTGCACCACGAATACGAATACCTGCAAAGGTTTCAAAGCTAGCCCCTTTAGAATTATCAAAGTTATTCGCAGCTTCAAAAAGACCTATCATGCCTGATTGAATCAAATCATCAACCAGAACACTTGCAGGCAAACGCGCTAACAAATGATAGGCAATTCGTTTTACTAGTACAGTATGCTGCTCAAGCAAAGACGATTTATCAATTTGACTGTCATAAGAACTAACTTTCAACACGTGTGATCAATCTCATTTAGATGAATTAAATTTTCTAATTTTTGTCATTGATTTCAACTCAAAAATTAGCCCTAATAATCTAATAACTGCTCAATAAAAAACTCTAAATGCCCAGAAGCTTGTTGTGGAATAGGCCAGTCTACGATTTTACCTGCTAAGCCTTTAAACGCTTTTGCAGCAGGTGATTCTGGAAATGCATCTACTATTGCTTGTTGTTTACGCACTGATTTTCGAATATTGTCGTCAAAAGGTACAACAGCAACGAGTTCAAGTGCTACATCCAAAAACCTATCAGTAACTTTAGTAAGCTTTGCAAATAATTGTTGTCCTTCTCTTGGACTACGAACCATATTAGCAATAACTTTAAATTTGAAGACTCCATGATCGCGGTTCAATAACTTCATTAAAGCATAGCAATCGGTAATTGATGTGGGTTCATCACAAACAACAAGCATTACATCTTGTGCCGCTCTGGTAAAACTAAGCACCATATCTGAAATACCAGCTGCCGTATCAACAATTAGTACATCAAACTCTGTTTGCATTTCACTAAATGCACGAATTAAACCGGCATGTTCTGATGGTGTTAAGTCAACCATAGATTGCGACCCTGAAGTCGCAGGAATTATTTTAATATTACTAGGGCCGGTAATAATAATATCATCAAGCTCACATTCACCTGATAATACATGGGAAAGGTTTCGTTTAACTCTAAGGCCTAGCATAACGTCAACATTTGCTAAACCTAAATCAGCGTCTAAGACTAAAACGCGTTTACCCTGTTGTCCTAATGCAATAGCGGTATTCAAAGAAACATTGGTTTTACCAACACCACCTTTACCGCCTGATACAGCTATGACTTTAACTTTATTTGAGTCTTGCATCTTTCTTAAGCCGCTCGCTTGATCTACCATTTATTACTTCTTATGTTACTTTTTATATCAATTCAGAAAACTAGGATATAACCGCCGCAGGTGCTACTGGCATAGACTGTACTGCTGATTGTGTAAAACTAGTATTGCTTTTTGCTGACTTCATTGCCATTTTATCTGCAAGCGTAACCAATTTTTCAGCATTTGCAACCTTAATATCCTCTGGAACTCTTTGTCCGTCAGTAAGATAACCTATTGGCAGTCCATTTTGAATTGAAGTTGTAATTATTTCACCAATACTAACACTTTCATCAAGTTTAGTATAAATACAGCCCGACAATGGTACTTTTTTGAAACGATCAACATTTTCTTGCATGACTTGTTGCTGACTATTAGCCGCTAAGACCAAGTAATTACGAATTCTAAAGCGTGCATTTGAGACCAAGTTAGCAAGGTTTTCAGCAAGGCGAATATCTCGTTGCCCCATACCTGCAGTATCTATTAGAATGAGTTTTTTCTTTGAATACTGTTGTAATAAAACATCCAACGCTTGGCTATCTTTAGCTAAGCTTACTTGGCAACCAATTATTTTTCCGTAAGTGGCTAATTGCTCAAACCCTGTAATTCTAAAAGTATCTGTAGAAATTAGTGCGACTTGATCATGACCATGTATTTGTGCAAAACGTGCAGCAAGCTTTGCTATAGTTGTTGTTTTACCAACACCTGTAGGGCCAACTAAAGCAACTACTCCACCACGATAAATAATATCATTTTGGGTTGTGTTTATTTGTTCACTAATTAGTTTTGTTGCATGTTGCCATGCTTCAGCTTCATGGGCTTGTGCTGGTACATATCCTGCGATTTGATCGGCAATTTGTTCATTTAAACCCAACGAAAGTAAACGTGTTACTAAAACAGCACGCTGGGGATCTTTTTGCGCCATATCTTGCCACATCAAACCAGACACTTGGTGCTCAAGTAATTGTCTAATTGAGGCCATTTCTTGTTCTATTTTATCAAAATTTTGCTTATTAATGTCACCCGCTGAGTTAGCGAATTGTTCAGGCATTTGATTGGTAGCTAGTTTATTGGCCATGTGTTCAGCTTCAGTAGAGGCATTAGCATGTAACGTCGCTGAACTGGCTGGTTCTACTTCAGAGTTACTATAAGAGGCAGGGATTGTACCATCAGGTTTTGAGTGACTAAGTCTTTGTGTAAAATTACGTAATTGCTCTTCAATATCATCATCACTATCGTGTTTGATCGACGGTTGAGATTCAGAGGTCTCTTGTTGACCTTGGGGCACTGCACTGTGCTGTACTTGACGATTAAGCAGTGCAGATAAACTATCCGCTGGCGTACTCGCAATAGACTGATTTAATTGCTCTTGCGGTGATGCTCCAATATTGACAACATCATTGGATACTTCACGCTTAATAGCATTATTATCTTCAATATTAGGAACGGTATTATTAGGCACATCACTTGGTAATGATTGACTATAGTCAATAGCAGCCATAAGCTCCACACCCTCAGGAATTTTCTTATTAGACATAATTACTGCATCAGCACCTAATTCGTCTTTAATTTGTGCTAATGCGCTACGCATATCTTTGGCAACAAAACGTCTAATTTTCACAATTCACCTCTCATTTAGTAACGAGTTCATTGCTGCGAATTATACAGTTAAAATATCAATATTCGAAGTATATCTACCCGTAATTCATCGATAATTTACTGTTTTTCTAAAGCTATTTTCTCGTTACTTCAATTACTGCCCTATGGCACTAACTATTTTAATTTGCTTGTCATCTGGAATTTCTTGGTAAGAAATAACGCGTAAACTAGGTATGGTATATTTTACAAACTTAGCTAAAACTGTGCGTAGTATCCCAGATGTTAATAATATTGGCGTATCGCCCGACATTTCTTGTTGTTGCGATCCATCTGTTAAAGACTTTTGTAGTCGCTCAGCTAAACCGGGTTCAATACCTGCGCCATCATCACCAGCCATTTGCATTGACTGATGCAACATTTGTTCCAACTCAGGCGCCAAGGTTATGACAGGTACTTCAGTTGCGCCTCCAACTAAGTCTTGAATGATAAACTTACGTAAGCTAATACGCACTGCAGCAGTTAAAACTTCCGCATCTTGACTCTTAGGACCGTACTCAACTAACGTTTGTACAATTGAACGCATATCACGTACCGCTACACCTTCATTCATTAAACTTTGCAAGACCTTAACTACAGTACCTAAAGAGAGTGTCTCAGGAATAAAGCCTTCTACTAATTTAGGATACGTTTTAGCAAGCATATCAAGTAAATTTTGTACTTCTTCATGTCCTAAAAGTTGTGCCGCATTATTCGTTAAAATTTGACTTAAATGAGTTGCTAATACCGTTGCGGAATCAACTACCGTATAACCAAGCGTTTGAGCTTGTTCACGTTGATTTTGATTAATCCAAGTTGCATCTAAACCAAAAGCAGGATCTTTAGTTGCAACACCATCTAATGTGCCAAAAACTTGTCCGGGGTTAATTGCTAATTCTTGATCATGGCGAATATCAGCACTACCAATAGTCACGCCCATTAATGAAATTTGATAACTATTAGGATCAAGATCTAAGTTATCTCTAATATGAACTGCTGGTACTAAAAAGCCAAACTCTTGTGAGAGCTTCTTACGCACACCTTTTATACGGCTAAGTAATTCTCCACCTTGTGCTTTATCAACCAAAGGAATTAACCGATACCCTATTTCTAAACCTATTACGTCAACATGATTAACATCATCCCAATCAAGTTCTTTGACTTCTTCTTCTTTTTGTTGAATTTGCTCTTGCTCTTCTTTGGCAACTTTATCCATTTCTACTGCTTTATTAGCCTTACTTCGGCTACCAAAATAAGCTACGCCCGCAATAATTGCTGAGAACAATAAGAAAACAAAGTGTGGCATGCCCGGTATAACGCCCATAACAAACATCACAGCAGCAGCAATATACAGAGATTTTTCTTGACCAAGTTGAGAGCTTACTTGCTCTCCCATATCTTGTGCAGTATTTTGACGCGTTACAACAATAGCGGTTGCAACTGATAATAATAAGCCAGGAATTTGTGCAACTAAACCATCACCAATTGTTAATAAAGTATATATTTCTACAGCATTATCAAAGCTTAAATCATGCTGTACCATACCAATAATTAAACCACCTACTACATTGATAAATAGTATCAATATGCCTGCAATTGCATCACCTTTAACAAACTTACTGGCACCATCCATTGAACCATAAAAATCGGCTTCATTGGTTACTTCTGTACGACGCTCTTTCGCTTGTTCTTGATCAATAAAGCCTGCATTTAAATCTGCATCGATTGCCATTTGTTTACCTGGCATAGCATCGAGAGTGAATCGAGCGGTTACTTCAGCTATTCGTCCCGCACCTTTTGTTACCACAACAAAGTTAATAATAATGAGAATAAGAAAGACAACTAAACCTACCGCATAATTACCCCCAATAACAACCGAGCCAAAGGCTTCAATAACTTTACCTGCAGCGTCAGTTCCTTCATGCCCCTCAAGTAGCACCACCCGAGTACTAGCAACATTGAGTGCTAGCCGTAAGATAGTCGCTATTAAAATGACAGAGGGAAATGAGCCAAATTCTAGTGGCTTCAAGGTGTAAACAGTAATAAGTAATACAACAAGTGCTAGGGTAATATTAAAAGAGAACAGTAAATCAAGCAGCCAAGCAGGCATAGGTAAAATAACCATACCTAAAGCGGCCATCACTAATATAGGTGTTCCTAAGCCAGTGAAATAGCTGAGTTTCTTTTTATCAAATTGATTTATATAAGTGGTTAATTGCATTAATTACTATTAGCTCTTAGTGATGATTTTTTGACGCTGTCACTAAAACTGCAAAAGCTGTACCAAAAAATGCAGATAAGACCAGTAGTATTAAAATAAATGATAAATCTGTATTAGTTAAAATTTATAATTTCATGGGCTTGTTTTTATTCAAATTTTAATATTTAAATTCTTCTGGGATAGGAAGTACTTTAGCGATTGGAATAGGCTTTCTTGCTTTGCCCTTTTTATACTCATTAAGCTGAAAAATAAAAGCTAATACTTGTGCTACAGCTGCGTATAATTCTTCTGGGATATCTTGATCGATTTCAGCAGTATAATAAAGAGAACGAGCCAAAGCTGCAGATTGAACAATTTCAACATTATTTTCTTTAGCAATAGTTCGAATATGCATAGCCATTTCATCAATACCTTTGGCAACTAGCTTAGGTGCACCACCCACAGCCGCATCATACTTTAATGCAATACTATAATGTGTGGGGTTGGTAATCACCACATCAGAGTTAGGCACTTCTGCCATCATTCTACGCTGTGACATTTCATATTGAGTACGCTTGATTCGGCCTTTTACTTCAGGGTTACCTTCGGTATTTTTATGTTCATCTTTAATTTCTTGCTTCGTCATTTTAAGTTGTCGATTATGGTTCCATACCTGATATGGCGCATCAATAACCGCGATAATGCCAATAGATAAAGCCAAGGTTAAAAACATCCAAAGCAACATATTTACAGCATGACTAAAATTCGTCGGTACAGCTTCTAAGCTAAGACCAAGTATTTGTTCAAATAAACCTGACAATAATAAAAAGGCAACAATAAAGACAACAAAGAACTTTAAAATAGATTTAATTAATTCAACAGCCGCTTGTACGCCAAACATGCGTTTAAACCCAGCAATGGGTGATAATCTGCTTGCTTTAGGTGCCATTGCTCCCCAAGAAAAGCTCATTCCCCCAAGCATAGTATTACCAATAAATGCGGCGGCTAGGATAATAAAAAAAATCCACAGCATAGGTACAATAACTAAACTCACACTGTTATAAACTACATTAAAAAGTGCATTAACATCCATTGCTTCTTGACGATTAAGACTAAATAACCTTTTCATCATTAAGGAAAGCCCTTCTACCAAGGAGCTGCCCATTAATAACATGGCACAAGCGCTGCCCACGAGTACAAACATTGTCCCTAAATCTTTAGAGCGTGCTATCTGCCCTTTTTTACGAGCATCCGTTAATTTTTTTGCGGTGGGTTCTTCTGTTTTTTCACCACTATCTGACTCAGCCATAAATTATTACCTTTATTTATAACCTTGAATCAAGGTGCTTTACAGTTAATCAAATAACAACTAAAGTCGAGAGCGCGTTGCCATTGTAATTCAAAGTGAGTGAGGAAATTTCCAAACGTTAACCACATGATCAATAAACCTGCCATCATGGTGATAGGAAAGCCAATCGCAAATATATTCAATTGCGGAGCCGCTCGCGTCATAATGCCAAAAGAAAAATTAATCAATAACATAGCGGTTAAAGGCGCAAGTGCTAATGATAATGCCGTCGTAAACATCCAGCCTCCCCAAAGAACAATCTCCTTATATTTGAGACTAATAAAATATTCACTACCAATGGGAAAAGTGTCAAAGCTTGCTGTAATAAACTGTAGATATGCTAGATGTCCATCCATCACCCAAAATAGCAATGTAGATAATATTAAAAAGAATTGACCAACAGCAGGAACATTTGTACCACTTGCGGGATCAACTAATGAGGCAAAACCTAAACCCGATTGCATTGCAATAATTTGACCTGCCAAGGTAAAGGTATTAACAACCATAATAGTCATAAAGCCTACCATAACCCCAATAATGGTCTGCTGAGCCACTAGAATTGCCGTATTAAATGATAATAAATTATCAATGTTAGTGGGGGGGATTGCCGGCATAATAGCGATAGTAACAGTCAAACATAAAAAGAGTTTAATTCGCGTAGGGATAGTACGCGCACTAAAACCTATCATGGTCATGATTAAAGCAGAAACACGTGTAAAAGGCAGAATAAAATCAGCCAGGTATTGGTTAATAACTGACTCTGTAAACTCCACTAGCTCACCACACTTGGAATACTTTCTACTAGCCTAAAAGTATAATCCATCAGTTTTTGTATCCCCCAATGACCACCATAGATAAGTGCTAGCAATGTGACTATTAATCGAGGTAAAAAACTTAGTGTCTGCTCATTAATTGACGTTGCCGCTTGGAAAACAGCAACAAGAAGGCCGATAAATAAGCTAGGTAGGATCACTGCACTAACGAGCATAATAACAAGTAGTAAAGCATCTCTTAATATGTCAACAAAGACTTCTGGTCCCATCTTACATTCTCTTTTTCAGTAATGACTTGTAGGTTAGTGTATTTAACCACCCATACCATAACTTGTGGCAATAGTGCCAATAACTAGGTTCCATCCATCAACTAATACAAATAACATTAACTTAAAGGGTAAGGAAACTATCATTGGGGAAAGCATCATCATCCCCATAGCCATTAAAATACTTGCAACAACTAAATCGATAATCAAAAAAGGAATAAATAGTATAAAACCAATTTGAAAAGCTGTTTTTAATTCACTGATAATAAATGCTGGAATTATCACCGTCATAGGTAAGTCTGTTGGCTTTTCAACGGCTTCAAGTCCAGCCATTGATGCCAGCGTGTCTAAATCTTTTAATCTGGTTTGTTCTAACATAAAAGCACGTAATGGTACTTTAGCTTTATCTATGGCTTCTACCGAGGTTAACTGTTCTGCTAAATAAGGCTGAATTGCACTTTCATCAATTTGATTATAGACAGGCGTCATAATAAAAAGCGTCATAAATAATGTTAAGCCTATTATAACCTGATTCGACGGTGTTTGTTGTAAACCAAAAGCTTGGCGCAAAATAGCCATTACCACAACAATGCGAGTAAATGATGTCATCATTATCACAGCAGCCGGTATAAAGCTTAATGCTGTCATAAAGATTAAAATTTGTAGGGTAACAGAATACTCTTGTGATCCATCAGCATTAGTACTCAAGGTCAATGCTGTCATTGACAGATCTTCTGCAGCATAAACACCAAAACTAAAGGTGGATGCAATTAATGCGAGTAATGCTAACAAAGTTATTTTTTTCATCGTTACCTATTACGTCTTTTTATTATTAAGATTAGTATTTTTTAAAAGAGAAAATATATTATTTGATACTGGTGATGTTTTATCTGCTTGCTTAGGGTTGAGAGGCTCTTCGAGATTTTTAATCAACGTTATTTGCTGCGAAGTTACACCTAATACTAATTGTTCATCACCGACTTGAGCAACAACAAGGCGCTCTTTAACGCCTAATGATAAACTTGCCACCACTTTTAATTGCCCTGTATTTTGCTGGGCTAGATTAAATCGTTTTAATACAAAGGCACAAACACCAATTAAAGCTAATACCATCAGCAGAGATAAAATCATACTACCTGCATCAGTACTAGCCATAACATGTTTGCCTACTTCAGGTGTAGGCTCTACTTCACTCGAGCTTTTTACTAATACTTCAGCTACAGGTTCAACAACTTTACTTTCATCCAGTGCCTGTTGCGCATACGATAACTGTGCCGTAAACAACAAAAATAAAGTTACTATAGCGTAGTGAAGTTTAGGCATTATTTTAATTTTTTAATACGTTCAACTTGGCTGATAACATCTGTTAATCGGATACCAAATTTATCATTAACAACCACAACTTCACCATGGGCAATTAGCGTTCCATTGACTAAAACATCCAACGCTTCACCCGCAACTCTATCAAGCTCTACTACGGAACCTTGATTAAGCTGTAGTAAGTTTCTAATACTAATATTACTGCGACCTACTTCCATAGAAATAGTTACAGGAATATCTAAAATAGTATCGAGACGGCGTTTTTCTTCACCGGTAATTTCTACATCATCTTCAGTTAACTCTTCTAAATCAACTGTTTCAGCTTGTGCAGATCCTTTCGCAGCAGCTTCAGCTTGTTCATCTAAAGCCTCATCCCACATACTTAGATCTTCATCATTATCATTACTCATACCGATTTGCCTCAATTCTAAATTTTTTTACTATTAATATATTTATTATCAACTTTTTCAAAATGACTTATTTTAACTTATAAATCATCTTCTAATAATTGTAACTCTGCATCACTATCTAAGCGTTTACCGCCCTTAGTTAACACCGTCAACTCTGATTTAACAGATTCAGGACGACCGATTCTTGATTCAATTTTCAGTGCAACATTATCTCGGCTACGTCCTAATTTGGCTCTAAAACTAGGAAGATCTTCAATTAATACGGTAATATGTTCAGGCATATCTATCGGAATAATATCGCCTGCCTGTAGTTCCATCACCTGACTTAATGGTAACTCTACCTCTAGAAACTTAGTGTTAACATCAACTGATACATCCATAATTTCATCGCGAAGTGCTTTAGACCAACGCATGTCGGTATCTTCTTTATCACTTTGAACACCTGCATCAAGTAATTCACGAATGGGTTCGAGCATAGAGTAAGGCAATGCAACATGAAAATCACCGCCACCGCCATCAAGCTCTACATGAAAAGAACTGATGACAACGACTTCTGTAGGGCTAACAATATTTGCCATTGACGGGTTTACTTCTGAATCAAGGTATTCAAAAGAAACATCCATAACAGGTGACCATGCTTCTTTGTAATCTTCAAATATAAGTTTCAATAACATCTGAATGATTCGACGTTCAGTCGGAGTAAATTCTCGACCTTCTATTTTAGCGTGATAGCGACCATCACCACCAAAAAAGTTATCCACCAAAATAAAAACTAAACGTGCTTCCATCGTAATCAGTGCAGTGCCTTTTAAAGGACGGAAACGCACCATATTTAAGCTTGTTGGCACAAACAAAGTATGAATGTACTCACCAAATTTGATCATCTGAATGCCGTTTATAGACACTTCAGCCGTTCTACGCATCATATTAAATAAACTAATACGCATATGGCGAGCAAAACGCTCATTAACCATTTCCAGTGTTGGCATACGACCACGGACAATACGATCTTGTGAAGAAAAGTCATAGTCAGAGCTACCGTCATTACTCTCAGCATCTTCCTCTACAATTTCTTCTTCTTCAACATCATCAACACCGTGTAATAGCGCATCAATTTCGTCTTGCGATAATAAATCACTCACTGGTTATTCTCTTTTTAGCTTAATTATATTGGGAGATTATTTATTCAAATAATTCTCAACAATTCATATTTACTGCATAACAAAACCAGTAAATAATACTTTCTCAACCGTTTTATCACCTTCAATATCTGACATCATTTTCTGAACTTCAGCTAATGACTGTTGCTTTAATGATTCTTTACCTGCACTGGTAGAGAGGTCGTCAGCATTAGCTTGCGAAAAGACATTTAATAAAGTGCTTTCAATTAAAGGTATATGCATTTTAGCATTTTCTTCATTTACACTTGAACGTACTAGTAATTGTACTCTAATTTCAACAAATCGATCTCTGGCTGTACCTGGTACATTAAAACGAAATGGCCTAGGCATAGGTACATAAAGTGCAGTACCAATTTCAGCGCCTTGTTGTTCTTTACCTTCTGATTTAGCAGATTCACTGTCTAATGCAGCATCTAATTGTTCTGAACTAGCGCTGTCTCCAGCCATAAAGAAGAAATAACCACCGCCAGCTGCGCCAAGAAGAACCACAACGGCAATAATAATAATGATCATTTTTTTCTTTTTGCCACCACCTTCTAGCTCTAAATCTTCTTCTTTACCTTCTGCTTTGCCTTTATCATCAGCCATACGTTATCCTTTAATCGTTTGATTTAGTCAGTTTAGTCTAAAGCACTACATATTATCGTTAGATAATATCCTTGAATAGCATTCTAGCCAACGTCTTTCATCAACTTAATAGTATTTTGCTCAATTTCTTTGTTTTTATTAGCGTTTAAGCATAATAATCAACACTAGTTGTTGAAGAATCAATCATTTGTGCTGATAAAGTCTGCGTAATAACATCATCAGTTTCATCAAGCTTATCGATGTTATTATTCATTTTATTATTATTTTTACCCGTTGAGTCATCTTCACTTGCTGACTGTTGAGAATGTTGTTCTACGTTTGCATCACCAACATCCACTCCTTGCTCACCTAATAATTCTCTTAATTTATGCATATTTTGTTCTAATGCATCTTTTGTTTGTTGACTTTGCACTAGAAAATTAACACTTGCTTGTTCACCTTGTAAGTTAACTCGCACTTGCATATTGCCTAATTCAGGCGGGTCAAGTGTAATATCAAACTGTTGCAGCTTTTGAGAAATCATTAACATTACTTTATCTTTAACGGCTTCACTAAAGTCTTTACGAAATAAAGAAATTGTTTCTTGATGAAGCTGTGCATTGCTCTTTTGACTATGAGAAACCTCTGTTGTAATACTTGGGTTTAACACTTCAGTTGCTTGCTGTTCAATTATCTCTTGTGATACCTGACTTGCTCTCCCATTAATATCAATTACAGAAGGGTTGGTTAACAAATCATTTCTTACACCGTCAGTAGTTCTACTTCCAACAGCAGTGGCATCTTTATTTTCAGCAGCTACTTTCTGTTGACTTAGCTCATCTAAAACAGATGACAATTGTATTTTATCACTCTGTTTGATTTGTACTTTTGTAGTTTCAGTTTGAGTAATTTCATCTGTAACTTCTAAAGTAGCTTTATTAAGTTGAGGTGCTGCCTGTTTAGATTTCTCAGTCGGGATTAACGTTTCACTGTCTCGTAGCACGTCTTTTTTCATCAACTGAGCTTCTGACTGAGCGAACACTTTATCTGATTGAGTTTGCTTCAACGAATCACTTTGTCCCCTTACTTCATCAATTGACTTCTCTTGCGGTTTAACAGAATCAGATGCCATTTGATTATTACTAGTTGACTGGGCGTTCACCTTATTACTTTCAATTGATTGCTTATC
Source organism: uncultured Colwellia sp. (assembly GCA_913061365.1). GTDB lineage: Bacteria > Pseudomonadota > Gammaproteobacteria > Enterobacterales > Alteromonadaceae > Colwellia. Next base: position 412 of record CAJXUT010000026.1, on the reverse strand, counting down.
ACTTAGCGTATCAGTATTAATACTTTGTTGTAATCCCGCCCCCTCCTCAGTTTTATTAGCTCCTTTTAACAAAGTGCTTTGAGCAAGTTTTTCAGTATTAATTTGACTTTGCTCTGTAATTTTATCTTGTGCTACTTTGTCTTTGATCTTCAAATTAGCTTTCTCATCAGCATTTAAAGCTAATTCGCCATCAATAGTCGCCTCTGCAGTTAAATTCTGATTTAAAGACTTTTGTGTTTTAGTGGTTATAACATCATTTTTTACTGTAGCCGTTAGTGGTACTTCTACAGAGCGTGACTTAGTATCTACTTTCATCTCTGTTGTAGCTTCAGATAAAACTACATTACCTTTATCAACATTCTGTCTCTTATACACATCTGACGCTGCCGACGAAGAGGATAGTGTAGATCTC
>CAJXUT010000025.1 GCA_913061365.1 uncultured Colwellia sp. | reverse complement strand
GGGCTCGGAGATGTGTATAAGAGACAGCCATTTAAATTAAATGCACTAAAATAGAACACAGTTTTAGATGATAATTATTCATAAACATCAACGGCACCTTTGATGCTTAGATCAGTCCCACAAACAAGCAGCAAAATTTAGTTAAAATTATCTTGGATTTAATCGTGGGTTCACAAAAACGAACTTCCGCTTTTGGCTAGCTGCAGAAGGTTTAAATTCTCACTGCTTCTATGTTAACAAAGATACAATAGCGGACGTTCCCCACAGATTTAAATACGCATTATTTGACTATAAATATTAACAAACCTGACTGGTAAAAAATCCTCCACAGCGCTCCTATTCAAATGTATTTAAATAATTTCCAAGTTCCAAATTGGAAGTTAAATTCACATCCCAATAGATGCTATTTTTCATTTTAATAGTAGATTCTGGACACGGCAGTTCAATTATTTTATTACCAAACTCATCGCAAATTAAAAACACCAAAAATGATATTTTAACCCTCATGTAATTGATTAGCCATAAATTACCTTGCATAGTGTTATGTTATAACATTACAATTTACAATTGTTACAATATAACACCATCGAGTTATCCAACATCAGTAAAATCGAAAGTTAAACACTTTATTATTGATATAGAATCACAAAGCAGGTAATTAATGAAAAAAGAAATGATTGTAGCTTCATCACTATGTGTTTGCTTTGATCAGCAAACAGTGCTTGATGGCGTTGATTTTAAAGTAAGACAAGGTGAAGTCTTTGCCCTGCTAGGGGGTAATGGTGCGGGAAAATCGACAGCACTTAAAACATTTTTAGGAACGGTAAGCCCAAGTAGTGGCTCGGCAAACGTTTTAGGAATATCTGTCGACAAAGAAATAGACCATATTAGAAGTAAAGTCGCCTACCTACCAGAGTCAGTAATGCTTTATGGCCATTTAACGGGTGTAGAGAACATAGCGTATTTTCTGTCATTGGCCGATATCACTAGATCTGAACATGAAATTGAACAAGCTTTACTGCGAGTTGCTTTGCAGAAAAATTCTTGGCATAGAGCAATGTCAAATTACTCTAAAGGAATGCGTCAAAAAACAGCGATAGCACTCGCTTTGCTTCGTGACGCGCCTGTACTGTTTCTTGATGAACCAACTTCAGGTTTAGATCCCAACGCCATTGATGAATTCAACCAACTTATTACCACCCTAGCGTTAGACGGCTCAACGGTATTTATGGTTACCCATGATGTGTATGGTGCGTGTCAAATAGCCCATCGAATAGGCTTATTAAATAAAGGCAAAATTGTTGGCATGTTTGAACGTGGCGATAATTCTCATATCGATACTGAAGAAGTGCATGCCGCCTTTTCAGCGAGAAATAAACGATGAAGGTAATACAACAAGTAACACGTGATGAATGGCGTTTTTGGCATCGTACTAAATTGGCTATCACCATTGTTGTGATCGGTACATTACTAACAATAGCTTCTGCCATCGTGAATACCATAAAAATGGAGCATGCTGCGCATGAACGATCGCACTTACAGCATGCTTCTGAAGCGAAATTTATAGAGCAACCAGACCGTCACCCACACCGTATGGTGCATTATGGTCATTACGTATTTCGTACTCCTTCGCCACTTAGCATTATTGAACCAGGGGTAGATGCATTCACAGGGACTGCTATTTTTCTTGAAGGGCATCGACAAAACAGCGCAATGTTTTCTGATAAACGCCAATCATCGGGAATGACAAGGTTCAGTAGCTTAACACCTAGCTTTTTATTACAAGTACTGGTGCCACTTTTTATTATTTTAATTGGTTACGCCAGCGTTACCAGAGAAAAAGAAGCCGGTTCACTTCATATCATGATCACCCAAGGGCTGAATTTATGGCACTTATTATTAGGTAAATACATTGCATTAGTCAGTAGCGGATTACTCATGTTACTGCCATTAGTGGTAGCTGCAATTTGGGCTACTCTCACTGGTGAGTCATTGCTTTTAACGAGTAGCTTCGTGTTTGGTTACATACTCTATATTTTAGTGTGGAGCGGTATTGTATTAACTGTATCTGCGCTAAGTAATAAAAGTAGTGCTAGTTTCACCACATTAGTGGGTTTATGGGTTGTTTTTTGTATTTTAATACCAAGAATTGGTAGCTCTAGCGCTGCAACCATTGCTCCTTCGTTAGGTAAATTAGAAGCTGACTTTGCCGTATTAGAAGAATTACGAAAATTAGGTGACGGACACGATGCTGCCGATCCCGCATTTGCGCAACTCAAACAAAACTTATTCAAAAAATATAATGTCGACAAAGTAGAAGACCTACCCATTAACTTTCGCGGTACCGTTGCACAATACTCAGAGGAAAAACTTACCCAAGTACTCAATAAATTTGCTGAACAACGTATGCAAGAAGAGCTTTCACAAGCCAAAATATCTCGACAATTTGGCTGGTTAACCCCAACAACAGCAATACGTTCTTTTTCAATGGTCATTGCAGCAACCAGCTTAGAAACCCATCATCGATTTCTTCGTGAAGCCGAAACCTTGAGATTCGACTTTGTTCAGTCTCTCAATAAAGTGCATCAAGATAACTTAAGTTATCAAGCGGATATGAATCGACATAAAGATGACAAATCTGCGCGTGTTAATGCTGATAACTGGCAATTATTGTCTTCGTTTTCTTTCGAGCCTGATATGGCAAAAACAAGGTTGTCACGCAGTGTCCATTATATTTTTCAATTAATTTTTTGGGCAACCTTAGTGTGTGTTTCCTTACGATTTGCCGTTAGGAGAATAAGCTAATGACTTTATTTTCAAATATCAGTAGAGAAGCCAAGTTCCTCGCTAAACAGCGATATATTTTAGTATTGCTGAGCATCGCTTTTTTGTTATCTGTGTTTGCTGTATGGTCTGGCATCAGCGAAACTCGCTCTCAAATAAATACCATTGAAAGGCTTATTGAAAAAGATGCTATTGATCGCGCCAGCGTACTTGCCAAACAAAAAGATTATGGCAGTGCTGCCTACTATAGTTTTCACTTAACCTACTCTGCTCCGTCAGACATCGCCTTTGCTGCTATAGGGCAACGAGATATATCTCCATGGAAACACCGTATTCGCATGCTTGCCATCGAAGGGCAAATATACGAAACCGATGCAGATAACCCCGAGTTGTCCTTTTTAGGACGATTTGACTTCGCGTTTCTTGTCAGTGTATTGCTACCACTCTTTGTTATTTTGTTGCTTCATGACTTACGTTCAGCAGAGCGTGAAGCCGGCCGTTACGACTTGCTTATTAGCACTTCTCGAAGCAAACAAAGGCTTTGGTTATCAAGAGCTATTGCTTTATGTTCAGCACTTTGCATTGCTCTGCTTGTTCCTTTTATTATCGGCGCTCTAATCACACAAGCACCGCTAACTTCAGTTGGCCTTATTACACTTGTGGTAATAGTACATTTACTGTTTTGGATGGTGTTAGCTTTAGGGGTTACGGCGAGTAAATTTGCCGCTAAACAAAGTTCAGCACAAATTGCCTCTGTATTACTTTCAATTTGGCTTGTTGTCACTGTACTTATTCCTGTTGGTAGTGATTTTGCCATTGATGCCATGGTAGAAAATCCGAACGGCGGTGAAATTGTTCTAACGCAACGTGAAGCAGTAAACGATGCTTGGGATCTTCCCTTCAATACCACTTGGGGTGACTTTTTAACAACGCACCCTCAGTGGGAAGATAAAGTTCAAATGGGCGAATCGTTTGAATGGAAATGGTACTACGCTTTTCAGCAAGTGGGCGATCAAAAAGCTGAAATACTATCAAAAGCTTATCGCACAGCGACCTTAACAAAAAACACGTTAGCTGAACGCTTTGCCTTAATGTCTCCTCCAATGCTTACGCAAAGGTTGTTATCTTCTATCGCAGATACAGATACCAATGCATCCATAAAATATGAACAAGCAATACGTGAATACCATAAAGCATTACGGCATTTTTATTACCCGCTGATGTTCAACGAAGCAGAATTTACGCTAGAAACCCTATCTGGCTTACCTCAATTTTCACACACAAAATCTAATTAAAGTTTATAAAGGAAATAATTAACATGATACGCCTCCCTTTCAATCAACAGATAAGTCCGTTAAATCTGTGTATTTGTGCCGCATTATCATTACCATTAACCGTTCAAGCGACTGAGGCAACAGAGACAATAAAAGAGGATATTGAACTCATCGAAGTGACTGGACTACGTCAAGCTTATCGCGGTAATGTGCCAACAAAAGATCTACCACAGTCTATTGCTACAATATCTTTTGAAACGTTGGAGTTAGCTGGTATTACAAATCTACAAAATTCTCTAGAGTTGGTTAGTGGTGTTACGCGGCAAAACGATTTTGGTGGCCTGTGGGATATGTTTGCCATTCGCGGCTTTGCCGGAGATGAAAACCTGCCTTCAGCATATTTGATTAATGGCTTTAGCGCAGGTCGAGGATTTAGCGGTAATCGTGATATTTCTAATGTTGAAGTTATAGAGGTACTGAAAGGCCCTAGTTCTGCACTTTATGGCCGTGGTGAACCTGGCGGTACGGTTAACATTACCACTAAAAAACCACAATTTAACCAAGAAGGCTATATCAAACTAACTGCTGGTAGTTTTGACACTTATCGGACAGAGGGAGATTTCACCACAGGATTGACTGAAAATCTTGCCTTTAGAATAAATGGAGCCTATGAAGATGCTGAAAGTTGCCGTGATACCGTCACCAAGAAAAAGACCGTACTTACGCCATCATTTCTCTATAAATTAAGTGATGACACACTCCTTAGCTTTGAATTGGAATACTTAAATCAAGAAGCTGATATGGACCGCGGTATTATTTTTGTTGAAGGTAAAGAATTTTCACATTCAAATTTTTATGGTGAGCCAGCAGATCGGCCTATAGAAATCGAGGCCATAGGCCATCAGCTAGAGTTTCAACATGATTTATCTGACAACTGGGCAATGAATGCCGGTTTGAGCTATCGAACTTCGTCTTTTGAAGGCAGTGTTTCAGAACCAAGATGGTATGACGAAGACAACAATAGTGTTATTCGTCAACGTCGTTATCGCAATTTTGATGCAGACGATATCTCAGGTCGCTTTGAATTAAGTGGTTCAACCGAGTTATTCAGTTTACAGCACAACCTTCTTATTGGTGCTGACGCCTATGACTATGAATTAGATCGCACTATTTTACGTTATCGCCATAATACCGCCCCTGAAGGTAGTCCAGAAAGTGATTCATCGTATTATGCAATTGATTACGATGCCCCCATTTATCGCGATGCACTGCCTGACATGATAAATAACACCTCGGATCTTGAAGAACAAAGTGGTCAAGGTATCTATCTCCAAGATCAAGTTGACTTATCAGCTAACTGGAAGGTTATGCTTGGAATACGCTACGATAAATTTGATCAAGACATCACCAACAGATTAAAAAACAACAGTAAAACCAGTATCTCTGAATCTTACTTCAATCCTCGATTTGGGTTAGTTTATGAAGTATCCGACGAAGCCCGTTTTTACGCGAGTTACTCAGAAGGTGCACGTCCAAATTCAGGTGTAGATTCCAATGGCAATGGTCACGCTCCCGAAGAAAGCACCTCTTATGAAGTGGGTTTTAAATGGGATATTTCTACTCAAGGATTCAGTGGTACTGCCGCAATATTCACAACAGAAAAGTCTAATATTCTAGCCAGTAGTCCTAATGGCGATGGCACAACAGAGGCGATAGGAGCTGCTGAAAGTGAAGGCGTTGAGCTTGATTTAGCTTATAAGCTGACTCCTAACACCCTAATTTCTCTGTCATACGCTTATGTCGATGCGCAAAACTCAAAAGAGATAACGCTATGGGACTGGTATGTAATCGAAGAAGGTGCTCGTTTAGGTAACGTACCTGAGCACAGCGGTAACATTATGCTTCGTCATTTTGCTGAAATTGCTGGTTACGAAGGTAATGCTGGATTTACTGTTCAATATGTTGGGGAGCAATTAGGTGACTTCCTTGAGCAAGATTATGAATTACCGAGCTACACACTAGTGAATTTATTTGCCAATGTAACCTTAACCGACGATCTAGATTTATACTTCAACATCGATAACTTGCTTGATGAAGAGTATTACACGAATTCATATTTTGAAGCTTGGACGATGCCTGGCAGCCCTCGTTCTTTTAAAGCGAGTGTTAAATACTCTTTCTAAAACTCACTGTATTTTACTTTTATGAAGTCGGTGAGGATATAATTTCTCGCCGATTTGTAAATTAAAGATTTATTTATCTTGCAATAGAAAACGAGTTATAACAACTAACATAAGTCATAAAAATGATGATAACAGACGAAAAATCAAAGACTAGTAACCGAATGGAAGCAAAGGTAAACAGAACGTCGACCATGTCTCCACACCATAAAATTTTAACTGACATTTACAAAGAAGACGTAAATATTACTGTTTGGCAGCAGGAAATTTCAGACGACTTAATCAATTCTTCGCTTAAATTTATAGAACAACCCCCTAATTTTAAAGCAGTATTGACAATTACCCCCACTGATGTGTACGAGCATTTAATTCAACTTTTATCTGAGTTTAGCGATGCCAATGAGGTGTTCCATTGTTAGTTAATATGTTTTGCACCTTATTCGACCTTAAACATGCAAAACTTAGATTAGTTTCAATTGATCGTGCCATGTGCCCTCAATTTCATGTCGATAAAGTACTCTATAGGCTAGTTACTACTTTGACTGGGAACACAACACAATGGCTCGATAATAATATTTTTGATCGCTCAAAATTAAGTACGAGTAATCAAGGTTTACCTGATGAAGAATCTGGGCTTCTACAAAATCCTTATGGTATTAAACAACTTTCTGTTGGAGATGTTGTTTTGTTAAAAGGAAAAGGTTGGTTTAAGAATGAAGGAGGTGGATTAGTACATCGCTCCCCAAGCCTAGCAAATGAAAATCACAGACTACTGTTAGCATTAGATTTCATCAACTAATTATAAGCAAATGACTTAACCAAGGTTTCCCATGAATTTAAATACTGTATTTTTCGATAAAATCGCAATTAGTTTATCAAGCCTTTGTATTGCACATTGTCTTATGTTTCCTATTTTAGCCACGTTAATTCCTAGTTTTGTAGCGTTAGGTGTAAACACGGAAAACTTTCACTTTTGGATGGTATGCTCGGTCATTCCTACAAGTATTTATGCACTCTCACTAGGCTGTAAAAAACATAACCAAACGTCTATCTTTATCATAGGAATAACAGGATTAAGTTGTTTAATCATAGCTTTTGTTCTAGGTGCCAATTCACTGACAGAAACAGGTGAAAAATCATTAACAACACTTGGTGCTTTAATCATAAGCTATGCACATGTTAAAAACTTTAAATTATGTCAACACCCTGATAAATGTGGTTGTTTAAAGAATGAGAAATAAATTTAATGTCTATTTCTCTCTCACAGTGCCTTTAGATTATTAAAACTACAACATCAGCTATGAGCTTGAAGAAGGATCTAATGCTCACTAACCAATATTCACAAAGATACGTTAGAGAACGTTCTCAAAATATAAAACCTGAGTTTATTGATGATTAATTTTTGACAATAACCTGTTTTCTAATACTTTTGGGTTAAGCACCTTTCGCAACAATTTGGTCAAAGCTGTCTAGTAAAGGTGGTAGCGACAATAGAAACCATCAGTTGGATGTAGTCATCTAACCGTTGAAGGAAAAACATATTTCCATTTAAAGTCAATAATAACAGGGTACTTTCGAGCTAACCTTAAAGGGAAGCTTATTTTCCCTTCACCTTCAGCGAGATCTTTTTGATGCACTCTTTATACTTTTACAATTTGTTCTTTGAGCGGTTCGAATAATGATTCAGGTAACCTTACTTAATTAAATAGTTTAGAATTTTCGCTCCTCCCCATCTTCCTGTTTAGGAATGAAAAGTACTAAAACGACTAATACTGAGATAACGCCACCGGCTATATAACCCCAGCGTTCTAGGGTAACGCCTTCAATGCCATACGCATGATGTAACAGAAATACTGCTAAGCAAGCTACCACAATGGCTAAAAATATTTTCATAATGTTTCCTTAAGTTTTTACTGCTATTTATCGCCACATATTACTAAATTTAGGCTTTTTAGCCACCTTTGTTTTCATAAACGAAAGAGCTAATATTTAATTTGACGAAATAGACTTTATTGAAGCACAAGAGTCTCTCTAAAAACGTATTTTAAATGTTTCAACAAAAGCATCACATAATATAGTCAATTTCACTCCATGGTTTGAGATTTGGGTGCGGGGGTTTGAGACCTAACGCTATACAAAAATAATAGTTCAAATTTCAATTATAAATAGATGTGAATTTTTAATTTAAAATGGAAATTATAAGCTCACAATTAACATCAAATAATGGAAGCTCAACGACAGATATGAGCTTAAAGCCGTCTCACAGCAGAAGTATACAACTCAGGCTAATACTCTTTAGAATATGATTAAGAACGTACAGAACTAATGTCAGCAAATGGCTAACTGAAGAATATTCTAATATTCAATATTATTCGTTAGAAGCATATGCTCGTATGGCCTAGCAAAGGATACTTAATCATATGGCAGTGATTTACTGGTGTAAATCACTGTTAATAAATCAATCGGTGTCTAGTTCTTCTACAGTAAAAAATGCTTATTTAGATTTGCCTTTACCTGAACCGCTGCGGCCTTTATAGCGTCCATCTAGCAGGTCTCTTATACCCTTTGCCCGCTGCTCACAGGCAGAGCCGGCCGCCTTAAGTGCTGAATATTGTTTTTCTGATCGGGCGCGACCTTCTACCTTTCTTCTCGCATGGCATGCTTCTTCTTTCTGCCAATTTCGTTTGACGCAAGTTTTTAGCGGTGCTATTGGAGTACATTTTGTCAGGAACAGACATTCACCCCCGCTGTATTTTCCTACATTGTAGGGGACTTTGCACCCTGGTTCCATTTCCGGTATTTTCTTTGCGTGCCCCATTGGTCCGAGAGCTTTGCTAGGCATAGAAACACTATTTTTACGGGTCTCGCTTTGAAGGAGTATCAAGTTGTTATACGCCTGTTGTTCCAAACGCTGGCGCTCTACTCTCTTGCGCTCCATTTCGTTCGCTACTTCACCAATTTCTTCCCACATAGCTCCCCAGCCAGAAGTGGCGTTCATAAGACGGCCTTCTTGCTTTACATAATCTCTGCACTTTCCTCTGAACTTGACACGGCCACGTTCATCCTTAAAAACGCAGTCATCGTCCGGATTCATGCCATGTTTATCTCTAAAAGCCTTGTCGGCTTCGTCTTTGGCGATTTGTCTGTCGTATTCTCGCTCCTCGCGACCGCCCCGTTTCGCGGCAGGTTTGATCACTTTATCAGCGTAGCGATCCCACTTTTCTGAATTCTCTACATACTTTTTACTTTGAGCCGAGCGCCACATATCCAGTAGGGAATGATACGCTTCCTCCATTTTATTATTAGTGGAGAACGAGACCTGAAATTGCTCCAGCACATCATCTGATATCGGTTGCATTACCTCGACGAATAAGTTGGTCAAAAACTTAGATGCAACGGTCTCGCCATCCCATATTGAGCCTTTGATACATAGATGCAGACGTTGCTCTTCCTGTTTGTACCAGTTGCGAATTTTTTCCAAGTCTTGTTTCCAAAGGGAGCGATCTTTGTACCTCGGCATACCTTTAAGATTGATGTTGCAGTTGATAGCAGGTTTGAACTCTGAAAGCCGCGCCAGAATTTTTGGTACGCTACCTTCTTCGAAATAAGGGCGGCGAAATTCAACCTTTTCGTCGAACGTCATGAATTGCCATTCAAAATGTATACCGTTGAGTGCTTCAACATCCCGTACAAGTTTGCTGCATCGGTAAGTTTCCTCAGCCTTAGTATGAAAAATCAGCGCTTCATTGATGCGCTCGGTTTGTTTACACCAAGTATGAGCATCCTCCCATACCTCTTGGAGAGGCTCTTGATAGGTGATTGATTCTATTTCCGGTAGAGGTGGCTCGGTGAGTGTGTTGATTACGACTTTACCGCCAAGAAAAAGTCCAAAGGCAATAGTGGCGATGCCCATCCAGACAAATAAGGACTTGATAAATTTGACTACGTTCTTAATGCCACTTGAAAGTACGCTGGGTGCTTTGGGGCTGGGAGTAGTGACAGGTTCACTCCCTGGGGATTCTTTCCCTGCAAGTTCAGCACGCATACGCTCAATTTGTTCTTCGGATAACCCCCCTACGGATTCATTTCCTGTAGGTTTATTCCCTGCGGATTCTTTCCTTGCAAGTTCAGCACGCATACGTTCAATCTGTTCTTCTGATAAAGCCATAATCAATTACCTAGCTGTTTTCTATTCTTCGTTGAAGTTGACTTAATAAATGTAAACCCAGTAAATATTTGTATTCACTGGTTGGTTGACCCGTCATGATGGAAAATATTTTTTCTGTGTGACCGATAGAGTGTATAGATTAGAGAATAGTAAAAGTAAAAAAGTGGTAAGGGTTGTTTTAAATTTTTCATATCTACTCTATTGAATTGTTTGAAAATAACATCATGAACAACCATATCATAAATGATTAAAACAGCCCAAAAGCCAATATTTAATACCTTTTCATATCAATAACAAAGTTTATTAAATTAACAATTACCAAGTACTGTAACCCAAATAAAAATCGAATTTACCCTATGATTTTTAATCTTTAATAACTAAATTGGATGGTTCGATAATACAACCATAAATTTTGTAGGTACTAAGACAAGAACTACTTTTTAGGTCAATTAATCATCCACTTAATCATAAGCCATCCTGCATAATCAAGATTTTATACATTAAAGTAACGCCACATTTATAGGTCTCGTTTCTTTATCTCCAGTTAACGAAATTTCAGCGTACCCTCCTACACTTGGTTTCATTGCACTAGCAAAGTCAGTCGGTTTCCCAGTAAGTTCTTGACTGTTCCATGATGGGTATTGCTTTAACCCCGTTGTTGTATGCTTATGTTTTCTTAAAGAATCTAGTTGGAGAGAGTTTGCTGTTCTTTCGCCTTCAGGATCAGAGTGACTGTATTTATGTTTACCTTATTCATAACAAAGCTCTGCAATAATCGTAAATTTTTCGGTCAATTGCTGTGTACCAGAATACTTAATGATGGTTTCAAGACCAGTGATATCCATTTCAATATTACTGGGATAGTTACTGAATACGTTTAGCCATAAGTCATCTAGATTAATCGTTTGAGCACCATCAAAACCCGGCAGTTTTATTTGACGGTAGCTCTGCCACTCATTAGAACTACCTGTGTATTCTGCTATCGCCTCGACATTAGTATTATTCAATGGGTAAAGATAAATTTTGAATGTTTTTAATTTCGGTAAATCAACCATATCGACACTCTAGATTATAATTAAACAAAACATGTTTATTTTTTAATTAATATTACACTGATACCGACACCACAACCTTGATAAACATGTATAAACGACTTTTAGTCTACTATCAATAATTTAATTAGCCTGCCAAATTACATCCACTCTCACAAAGGGAGCTTCGCAGTTTTCTACGTTGCAGGGCTTATCGTAAGACAATACTAATTCATAATTCGCATTAATTGACCATTCAGCGAAGTAACTTCCTATTTTTTCCCAGACGGGATCCTGACGCTTACTTTTCAGATCATAAATCGCTAACTGTTTTGAGTGAGCTCCAAATCGACAAGATGAAATTACAACCCCCTGTGGGTTAGACGGTGTTACTACCAGCCCAACCGTATTCAATTCTCCAGGTAATTGGTCATAGTTTGGAGCAAGCGATTCACTCACATCACAATTAAGATCATATTCTGCGATAGGTTGTTGATCTCGATGAATTTGAATCCTGCTCGATTCAAAATCAGATGAAAGTAAATTCCAATTCAACTTAGTTTTCTTGTAATAATAAAAATATTCATAATCATCTAACATTATGCTTTTCAATGAACCTTGCTCTGGTAAAATCATGTCATCAATCCTCCAGCATAAAGGTGCATCGGATTTTTTCAGCAATAACGAAACTACTCGAGGACTTGTTGGTAATGTTGGATGAATGCGAAACTTATAATGGAGATCAACTGAAACTGCATCCCAAGCGATCTCTTTTACTGAATAATCGATTTCCCCATCCACATAGCCATCTTGGGCATCCAACCAAGGATCAAAATCTAAATTACATAGTCCACTATCACCTATGCACTCAGCATGATTAATTATTACCTCACCAAATTTACTTGTATAAAGTTGCGTTATGTTTTGAGGCTTTGGATCAGCGTAGAAAGTACGATGTTCACGATAGAATTGTTGAGCAAATGTCAGCGCTGATTGATAAGAACAATTCGAAACGCCGTCACTTTTTTGAATAATAGGACTACACTCTTGCTGCATTGATAAATTTCTTATCTTATTTTCTGCCGCATTGCACCCCGCGTAAGTAACTGAAGGTACGAATAGTAAAACAATAACAAACTCAATTTTCATGAATAACCCCTTATTACCACCATAATAACCGACCTCATTAAATTTAACACCGATCAGAAGCAACAAAAACATTGTGACTTATATAGCTTTTTTATCGTTAGAAAAGTGACAAAAGTTAGCTTTCAATAAAGGGTATCACCATCGGCTTAGAGTGTTAACAAAGACAGCAAAGCGATCATTCATTGTTAAATTAGCCATAATAATTCATTCGTTTCTATCAAGTTTTTATAAGAAAGTGACTGTGTAAGTTAGCTATTATTATCTATTCTATAATTATCGTGAGCTCTTTAAGACTTTATGGGAGCATGTTCACTTTTTTGTTGTAAAGATCAAGGCAATAAATTTATTATTAAATTTGTAATTTGTGCATTAGAACAAATTCATTTAGACATTAGTCAAATTAGTAAATAAAAACGATTAATAGGGGTAATTATGAAATCATTCATTCGCACTATTTTAGCGTTAACAGTTATGTTCAGTAGTGCTTTTACATATGCAAAAACGAGTGTTTTATTTATTGGAAATAGTTTTACCTATGGTGCGGGCTCTGCTACCAAATTTTATCGTGCGGATTCAGTTACCGATCTTAACAATAATGGCATTGGAGGCGTGCCTGCACTTTTTAAATCATTCACAGAACAAACAGGCTTTAATTATAATGTATATTTAGAGACTAAACCTGGTAGTGCGCTCGATTATCACTTGGAAAATAAATTAGACATTATTAGTAAACAGCCATGGGATCAAGTGGTAATGCATGGCTTAAGTACACTCAGTACAAAGCGCAATAAAATATTAGGCGACCCCGCAAGGCTTGTTGACACTGCAACGAAGATGTCAAAATTCCTATTACAACTTAATCCTAACGTAGAAATATATCTTACTTCAACTTGGTCGAGAGCAGATTTGATTTATCAAGCTGATCGTCCTTGGTCAGGCACACCCATAGATAAAATGGCCTTAGACATTCGCGCTGGGTACGACAAAGCAGCAGCTGCTATTCCGGCTGTTAAAGCAATTAATGCTGTGGGGGAAGCATGGACACGAGCCATGATATTAGGCATTGCTGACACTAATCCATACGATGGTATCGAATTTGGAAAAATTAACCTTTGGGCTAAGGACCATTATCACGGTAGCATTTACGGTTATTATTTACATGCGCTTGTTGTGTTTGGAAATTTGACGGGTACAGATCCACGTTCGTTAGGAAAAAATGAGTGCTCGGGTTATGAACTTGGCATGACACAACAAGAAGTAAACATGCTACAACAGGCCGCCTTTGACCAATTAACCAGCGAAAAGAAAGTGAAATCGGCACCTTTAATTTTACCAAAATCCGTTTGGCCTAAGCCCTGTACTTCAAGTTAATAAAGCTTAATTGCTTCCAGTAATTAGAGTAGTTGAATCCACCATTTGAACTCAAGCGCCAAAGCGGTCATAGCTCTCTATATAATTTCAAACTGTTATGAGCCTTAACTTCAAATTGTGTCTGCAACGTTATCCTTAAATTAAAAGTGCATTGTTTTGAAAAGAAGAATTCTAATATATTACAATGCTCAAAATATAACTGCTTATTTGATAAAAGTTCATGTGGTGCCATACTCTGCCTTAGGCTAATGATATGTTTCGTAGCATCACAAATGTTTACAATGTAAGAGTCATTCCCTATGCTAAGAAATCAATGATGATGTACTAATCTATTTAATTTTTTGAAACATACATTTGTCTATATACTAGTTTGAAGAGTTAAAGTTTCAAGATATGGTGCATTACAAATGTATTAAAAATAGGTAATCCACATAGAATACTTACTTTGTATTTACCCTGTAGCGATGACAATATGAATTTGAAAGGACTTTTATTCAAATGCAAAATGACGATAAAGCTAAAGAACTTGAGCCAAAGACTAGCGCTAAAAAAAGGTTTGAATCGTTATCCGTCTATATATCTGTAGCTGCACTTTCGATTTCTTTCTTCGGTTTATATTTCCAATATTTCCACCAAAATCTTTCAATTATTGCCAAGGTAAATAGTATTGATAGGTCTGAATTCATTATTAATGATTTCAATTATGTAGACTATGGTCTAGAAGACTCCCCTCGTGCAAAAATATCTTTAGTTTTAGTCAATACAGGAAATATGAGTCAATATCTAACCAGCATTGAAGTTCAGTGCACAGCAAGCAGTGCTGACGGTAGTAAATATACTTTGGAAAATTTTTACTCAGCTGAACTGGAGTCTAATGTATATGAAATAAGGCCTCAAACGAGAATTATTAAAGCGTTTGACATTTCGACGATAGCTTATGACGATGTAGATGCTGATGTCATTGGCGAAAGATATATGCATCTTTTTCAAGAATTAAACGGATCAATTTTTGAGCTAGCATCGTCATTTATAGTAAATGATGACAAGGACTTAGAAAATAAAATCATTTATCCGAGCCTTCCAAAGTGTGATTTGGCTATACAACTCGGTTTTTTAGGAGCCGACGGTGACATCTATTTAAAAACCATGCCTAGCAAAGGTTTTATAAACACTGACAGCATTTTTGCAGCAGATTTGGTAGATACTGATATGGTAGCAATCAATATGTATAATGTTAGTGAGGCTAAACCATTAAGGTTTGATATTGCCACATCCACGGAGGGAGACGAATTATTAACATTACAAGGATACGACTCCCATACCACTACTTTAGAACCTGAGCAATTGGAAGGTGATTGTTACTTTTGGTTGAAAGAAGATGAAATTTGGTATCAAACTCAGTATCAATATTCCTCAGAACTTTCAGTGAGAATAAACGGTTATTTCAAAAACTGTACAACTAAAAATGTGAGGTACTTTATTCTTACAAAAAGCCCAAGTACGGATAGTTTTTACGGTCAACAACTTACTATAACGCCAGATAGTAAATGGTACTCTACATTAACTCTAGACGAAAAGTGGACAGACCAAAACGCCAACGTTCCACAAACCGCTAGTCTGGTCTTGGTAGGTGTTCCAAACAAGAAAAAATATAAGAAAAAAATGAGTGAAATTAGCTGTCTTGGTGGTCAGTTAGAGGGACAATGCGGGTTAGGGTTTAATTTTACTTACGTCCAAGATATTTCTGAGATTAAAATTAAATCAATGTATTAAGTTTATAATTTCAAAAAGAGACTTAATCATTGCTCGAATATAAGATAAATTAACGTTATGTTAGCTCCATTATTGCCAAAGCACCTACTCAGAAACCTAAATTATTCACCTTGTTTAGACTTAGTCGTTTTTTATCATAAGTGATCATAAATAATTAGATAATGAATAATATTGACTGTGGTGACTTTTGCGAATGTCAGGTTGAGTTTACGCTACTACGCTTAATATTAATGAAAAAACCGCCTTTGAAGGCGGCTAATTTTTCATTACATCTTTTTTGTTTATACTAATTTAATGATTCTAATAGGCATCTCCTCTTTTATCTTTAAACAAAGCTACTGACTGCAATTAAATAACCTGAAGACTAATTATTATTTGCCATTTGGTTTTCTATAATTTCACTACTTTCTGTTGACGATGGTGCATGTAACTTCAGTACAACTCGACGATCATAAAAGCTAACTTCACGCTCACTACTTGCTACCACTGGAGATTCTTCACCAAAAGCAAACGTGGCTATTTGACTATCTCTAACGCCTTGTGCCATTAGTAAGCTTTTCACTGACTCAACTCTTGCTTGCGATAGCTTTTTATTGAGGGATTGTTCGCCAATTAAATCGGTGTAACCAGACAAATCAATTTTCATATTGGGAGAAGCATTGAGTATTTGCGATAAAGCCGCAACTTGTTCTTGGTAATGTGGCGCAATTTCACTTGAGCCAGTAGAAAACTGTAAACTCATTAACAAGTTTTCTGCTTGCATCTGCCCTGTTTCCTTATTTTGTTTTTCTAATGCGGCGAGTTTTTGTTGATACGAATTTTTCAAACGCTTGAATTTATCTTGATTTTGCTCTTGTTCCTTTTCATAAGACAAGTTTTGCTTTTGCTCTTTCAATAGTGCAGTAGTTAACTCATCATTATCATTATTCACATTAATAAATTTAGCGATATATACTCCGCTAATTCCGGCAACAAATGCGCCTATAGGCCCTGCAGTAATGGCCCCAATAATAGCACCAGTACCAAATCCAATATTTTCATTTTGTGCTTGTTGTTCATGTTTAGGCTTTAATGCTAATTTATTTTCGGTTGCACTAACTGAGTTAGTTAGTAAAGCAGCCATTATTGCAGTGGTAATAATTAGTTTTTTCCCTACTGTTTTAGTTAATTGACCTTGGCTAAGCTGAGTTGTATTTTTCATGTTAATTCCTTACCTGTGTGGTTTATATTGCTAAGTAGTATTGTTGATAGATGCTATTAAACCGTAAGAAAAAGACATTGCTCTGCTTGAATAGAGGCAAATTGATGAGCAAATGTGGCAGTAATATGGCAATTTCAAAAATTAAGCGCGTTAATGATAAAAGTTAGATATAGTCAACTTGAGCACATAAATAAGTGCTAATCTCATCGGGTTGAAATAATTAGAAGTGAAGATAAATGATCAAAAGAATTGCCATTGTTGAAGATGAAGCCGCTATTAGAGAAAACTATGCTGATGTTTTACGTAGTCAAGGGTATCAAGTACAAACATATGCTGATAGATCGTCAGCTACCCAAGCTTTCAATCTACGATTACCTCATTTAGTTATATTAGATATCGGGTTAAATGAGGAATATGACGGTGGTTTTGTACTGTGTCAGCAACTGAGAACTAAGTCTGCAACCTTACCTATTATTTTTTTAACCGCTCGTGATAATGACTTTGATACTGTATCTGGTTTACGAATAGGCGCTGATGATTACCTTACTAAAGATATTAGCTTGCCCCATTTAACTGCGCGTATATCGGCATTATTTCGTCGCCAAGAAGCCCTAAAACAACCCATTAATGATGAGCACATTACCCGCTCAGGCGCCTTAACCGTAGATAGCCAACGTATGACAGTGACTTGGCAAAATAAATCTATTGATTTAACAATTACCGAGTTTTGGTTAGTACATGCATTAGCAAAACATCCCGGTCACGTGAAAAATCGTACACAATTAATGAGTGACTCAAAAATATTTGTTGATGACAGTACCATAACTTCTCATATCAAACGGATACGTAAAAAGTTTATGCAACATGATAACGACTTTGACTGCATAGAAACGGTTTATGGCATGGGCTATCGTTGGTTGAGTATTATCAACACTGAAGATTCAGCTATTTAATATGCCAAAAACTAATCGTTTCAAGTTGCGCTTTGGCTTACGAGCAAAACTTTTATTACTCTCTAGCTTTCTATTTACCATTCCTTGGTTTGGCTATCAGTATGTTTGGGAGATGGAAAAATATTTACGTTTTGGACAAGAGCAAACGCTAGTAGGCACTGCTCGCGCACTTGCTACGGCATTGCATGAGCGAGAAAAATTATTTAATAATCAAGCGAGCTTTTTGCCTAATGTTGAGCAAGGTAAAGACTTGTACGGTTATAAATTAACAGAAGCAGTACAATTAGATGGCTTACATAGTGATTGGCCTGAGTTTAATCAACGTACACATTTTTATCATGAACAGCAGAAAATATTTGCGGAAGAACCGTTAAGCATTAATTTTAAAGCAAGTGTAGGGAAATATGATAATTACTTATATTTGTTTTTTCAGGTGGTTGATAATAAAACGATATTTCGAGGTAAGAACAGCCGTAGCATTATAAATAACGACCATTTAGCATTATCGTTTAGCGATAATAATAACAAGCTAAACCGATTCATTATCAGTAATAAACAACCTGGTTGGATCTCAGCTTTCAGTCTAACAAATGATGAAGGCGATATACCTAAACCCGCCCCTCATATTCAAGGGAACTGGCTTACAACTCCTCAGGGTTATAATATCGAAATGAGAGTTCCATTAGATAACTTAGGAGATAACATTGCCTTTGCTTTTTTCGATGTTGATGACGTTAGTGGTCAAGCAATATCCGCCATTGGCTCTGCAGATCCAAGTAATGCAGAGAGCCTAGGTACCATTGTTGTACCTTCTCCTGAAATTGAAAGGATTGTTAAGGGCATGCGTTATACCAACTCCAGCATTTGGGTAGTTGATCAACACCATAGAGTATTAGCCAGTGCAGGGTCAATTAAATCAGCTAATGGTGTATGGCATGCTCGAGAAACACAACCACAAAAAAATGAACAGGACAGTATTTGGTACCAATTCAAGCAACAAATATTATTGCCTTTGTATTATAAAATACTAACAAAACCATCTAATAACTTTATTGACGAACTATATGATGCACAACATTTGCAAGGCTCCCATATTGTTAATGCATTAGCAGGAAAAGCAACCTCCCAATGGCGATTAACAACAGATAAAAAGGCTTTAGTACTTTCTGCCGCTTACCCTATTTTTATTAATAATCATGTACAGGGGGCTGTGATTGTTGAAGAAACCACTAATGGTATTCGTACCTTAAGAAATCTGGCATTAGAAAAATTATTTACCGTTATCTTAGCCGTCATGAGTTTAGGCGCCCTCGCCTTTATTTTATTTGCTTCACGTATTTCTTCACGCATTAGAGATTTATCAAATCAAGCTGAATTAGCTATTGATAAACAAGGGCGAATTATTGGGCAAATAGAAGCATCCAATAATAATGATGAAATAGGTGATTTATCCCGTAGCTTTACTACCGCTGTTAATCGCTTAAGTGAATACAATCATTATTTAGAGAGTATGTCATCACGTTTATCTCATGAGTTACGTACACCTATTGCCGTAGTAAAAACCTCACTAGAGAACTTAAGCTTACAAGAAGAAAAACGCCTTCAAACTAATCAGCCTAATAATCCTTATATTGAAAGAGCTCAAAACGGTATTAATACATTAAACTTAATCCTTACGAATATGAGTGAAGCAACTCGCCTAGAACAAATGCTTACCACTACAGAAAAAACAGACTTTGATTTATCACTGATAATTAAAGGCTGTATTTCAGGGTATCGACAAATATACCCATCAATAAAGTTTATCTTCAACTGTGAAGAGAATGACTCTAAAACAAACACATTTATTTTACATGGCTCACCTGAGCATATTGTGCAACTATTAGATAAAGTCGTGAGTAACGGTGTTGAATTTAGCCAAGATAATATCATCACTGTTGAATTATCAAAAAACCCAGATAATAACGATAATGCGGAACTATTTATCAGTAACAACGGCATTTTATTACCAGAGCAATTGAGTGAGAGTCTTTTTGATTCAATGGTGTCTTTAAGAGATAGAAACTCTAAAGCTTATAATAAAAAAGACGTCCCTCACCTTGGCTTAGGTTTATATATTTCTCGTTTAATTTGTCAATTTCATCAGGGAAAAATTAGTGCTTACAACCATAAAAACCCTGATGGTGTTACCGTTAATATTAGCTTGCCTACCAAGGTCTAATAACACCTTTAATGATTCCACACTTATACTACTAATCTCTGCTTGCTTAAGGTGAAAAGCTCTATCCACCATGTAAACATCTTGTAGCACAAGCATATTCAATAGGAGCACTAACTATAAATGATGCTCCTTCACATAACTAAGTGTTGTCATGATATTAATAAATAAAATATCTACTAAACATCTTAAGGGTGATATTTTTGGTGGGCTAACCGCTGCCATTATTGCTTTACCATTAGCATTAGCATTTGGGGTGTCGTCTGGTGCAGGCGCTATCGCAGGTGTTTACGGTGCAATTTTTGTTGGTTTTTTTACAGCCGTTTTTGGTGGAACTGCCACACAAATATCAGGGCCAACTGGGCCTATGAGTGTTGTTATGTCATTAATATTAACGCAATTAATAGGCAGTAATCCCGAAACAGGCATAGCCTTAGCTTTTACCTGCGTAATTTTAGCGGGTTTATTTCAAATATCATTTGGGCTACTTAAGTTAGGAAAGTATTTTGTTATGGTGCCTTACCCTGTCATTTCAGGCTTTATGACTGGCATAGGTATTATCATCATTTTACTGCAAGTATCTCCTCTTTTAGGTGGTGCAACCTATAGTAATGCTTTCAATGCACTCATCAATATTCCTCAGGCATTCAGCGACATGAATCTCACGGCAACTTTACTTGGTGTAGCAACTGTTTTAATGATGCTTTATTGGCCAAAGAAATGGGCTAAAATAATCCCTGCACCGCTATTTTCATTACTGTCATTGACGATTTTCAGTTCTATACTTTTTACCCAGCAAGGGATATCAGTTATCGGAGTTATTCCTACAGGCTTTCCTAGTTTACTCATACCAACCTTATCTTTTGATACGCTATATCAAATTAGTTATTTTGCTTTTTTATTAGCCGTATTAGGCGCTATTGATTCACTACTCACCTCAATGGTTGCCGATACCATGACCGAAAGTCACCATAACAGTGATAAAGAACTTATTGGTCAAGGTATTGCAAATACTGTTGCAGGATTTTTTGGGGCATTGCCAGGTGCAGGGGCAACAATGCGTACTGCCATTAATATTCGTGCAGGAGGAAAAACAGCTTTATCTGGTGTAGTACATTCTCTGACTTTACTTATTGTTATTCTTTGGGCTGGTGATTACGCACAGTATATTCCCCATACAGTTCTTGCCGGTATGCTGATTAAAGTAGGAATCGATATTATTGACTGGCGCTTTATTATTCAGATTAAAAGAGTTGGTCTATTTTCAGCAGCTTTGATGATACTAGTGTTACTACTTACCGTATTTATTGATTTAATCACGGCTGTAGTGGTTGGGATGTTTATTGCTAATTTAGTGACATTAGATCGACTAACCAATATCCAACTCGATAATATTACCTTTACAAAAGGCAAGGAGTTAACAGATGAAATTGCATCACTAAATATGACAGGTGAACTACCCGACTACAACCACGAAGAAATGAATAAAGCAGTAGCAAACACCCTTCTATTAGCCATTGATGGTCCTATTAGTTTTGCCGTTTCTAGGGAATTATCTCGTCGTTTTACTGAAAACCTATCTTTTACCACCTTAGTCATAGATTTATCTAACGCGAGGTTAATCGGTACAACAACTGCCATTATGATCACAGACCTTATAGAGCGTACTAAAACAAAAGATAAAAAAGTATTAGTTATCACAAGTAATGACAAGATCAATCAATCACTGAATAAATTATCTTTAGATACTTTAGTAGACAAAAAGTATCTGTTTGATAATAGAAAACAAGCACTAACAAGTATTATGTAAACGTTCAGGGATAAACTGCTTTAAATTCATACAATGCAACTTGCCATATCATTATTTACCTTTGCAATAGTTGATATAAACACTTATTTTCATTAATAATGAAGTTTTCCTAGACATAAGCGCAATTTTTAATACAATCACGCTTCTTATCAATTTTTTGATAGATTTCGCTTTATTACAATTACCGTCCTGGAGATATAAAAATGAATGTTGACCAACATATCAAAGTAGCACAATGGCACTTAGAACAAGCTCGTTTACACAATGTTAGTGAGCACACTTGTGGTTGTCCTGCTAACAAGCATGACCAACGTGCAATCGATGCTGTTGAAGCTGGCATTATCGAAGAAGAAAAATCGTGTACTTTAGAAGCTAAAGAAGCACGTGCATAAGCTTAAAAGCTATTAATGCAAAAGACATTTAAAGAGTGATAAAAATAGTATTTTTATCACTCTTTTTAGTTTTATCAACAGCTTGATTTCACTAAAGATCTATTTGTATTTTTAAACAAGTACTAGAGAACAAAACAACTTTTACCTCTAGTATCATTTTAATTGTTTTAATAACGTTACATTAATTTTTCTTAAGTTATCTATTTCATCCAAAACAGCTTTTGAGCTTTGCTCATCAATAGCCAAGTTTGACCAATTAGCATTCCACACATTTAATAAGTTTTGAGATTCTTCGGGTAGTGGTGTCGGTAATACTTGTGATAAGTCTGTTATCGTTATGATATGAGCCCACCCCATTCTCGGATTGCCTTTTTCCTTCAAGTGCGGATCATAAATTCGATGAAAAACTAATTGTTGTAATTCATTTAACTTTAATAATATTTCAAAAGAAGCAAATCGTTGATTTCTATTTAGCTCACTTTCATCATTACGCCAAGAATTATAAACAAAACTAGAAATGGCAACAACCAAACTAATTAAAGCAACTGTATTTCTTTGTAATTGACTAATAAAACTAACTTTTTTATTTTTATTCATAATTATTTATATCGTATTTTTCTTATGATAAAGGATCTGTTTTCACTTTTATTCTTGCACCTAAATAT
>CAJXUT010000024.1 GCA_913061365.1 uncultured Colwellia sp. | reverse complement strand
TACGAGATTCCTCTACGTCTCGTGGGCTCGGAGATGTGTATAAGAGACAGATAATATTTTACAGCCTTTTTTAATATCTTAGATAGCTATAGTTTTTCTTTTAATTCAAATAACAAATCTAATGCTTGTTTTGGGGTAATATCATCAACATTAATCTCACGTAATGATTCAAGCGCAGGATGATCGTCAGCCACTAGTGTTAGTTGCTCAAAGCTTGATGGTTGCTCTGGTAATACAGACGGAGATTGTTGATTTTCTAACTCAGATAAGCGCTGTTTAGCACGGTTAATTACAGTTTTGGGAACACCAGCTAATTGAGCAACTTGTAAGCCAAAACTTTTACTTGCCGCCCCTTCTTGAATTGCATGCATAAAAATAATGTTATCGTTGTGTTCCATTGCATCTAAATGAACATTAGCAAGAGTTTTGATCTGATCTGCAAGTAAGGTTAACTCAAAATAATGGGTAGCAAATAAGGTAAAGGCTTGGGTCTTTAAAGCGAGCATTTCAGCACAAGCCCACGCTAGAGATAAACCATCATAGGTACTTGTACCACGGCCTATTTCATCTAATAGTACCAAACTTCTATCAGTAGCATTATGTAAAATATTTGCTGTTTCGGTCATTTCTACCATGAAAGTTGAGCGACCACTGGCTAAATCATCTGAAGCGCCAATACGGGTAAATATACGATCTACCATGCCAATATTGGCAGCATCGGCTGGTACGTAACAACCAATATGAGCGAGCAATACTATTAATGCCGTTTGTCTCATATAGGTTGATTTACCCCCCATATTTGGCCCTGTAATGATGAGCATTTTACGTTGTTCAGTTAATACAACAGGGTTTGCGATAAAGGCATCACTTGTCATTTGCTCGACAACAACATGTCTTCCAGCATCAATATGAATACCAACTTCACTTGATAGCGTTGGTTTTACATAGTTTAAGGTTTGAGCTCGCTCAGCAAAATTGGTTAATACATCAAGCTCGGCTACTGCTTGGCTTAATGTTTGTAATTGCGCTAATTCAGGTAATATCTTGTCGAATAATCCTTGATATAGTTGTTTCTCTAGTGCTAAAAATTTACCTTGAGCACTTAGTACCTTTTGTTCATGTCCTTTTAGCTCTTCAGTAATAAAGCGCTCATTATTTTTTAATGTTTGGCGTCTAATATAATCATCAGGTACATCACTAGCCGCACTTCTACTAATTTCAATAAAAAAACCGTGAACCTTATTGTAGCCAACTTTTAGTGATTGAATACCTGTACGTTCTTTTTCCCTTTGTTCTAGCTGCGCTAAAAACTCAGTAGCTCCATCGCTTAAATCACGAAGTATATCTAACTCTTGATTATAGCCAGTAGCGATAACGCCACCATCACGAATTAATACAGGAGGACTTTCAATAATAGCTTTTTCGAGTAACTCTTGAATCACAGGAATTGGTTGAATAAGTGCTGCTAACGTTTTTATATAGCCTACTGATGCTGGATTAATGCAGCTTTGTAGTTGTGGTAATTGCTGTAGAGCAAAGCGTAAACGAGCAAAATCACGTGGTCGAGCTGATTCTAAGGCAATACGAGAAACAATTCTTTCTATATCACCTAATCCTTTGAGAATAGGTTGAATTTCATGATGTAAATCTGTTGCTAATAGTTGTGTTATTGCATCTTGTCTATTATTCAACGTTGTTAAGTCACGTAGTGGAAAATGTAGCCAGCGCTTTAATAAACGAGAACCCATAGGCGTTGATGATTTGTCTAAGATAGCTGCTAAAGTGTTATCTGTGCCGCCGTGCAAGTTTTGCGTCAATTCTAAATTACGTCGAGTAGCAGCATCAAGTACTACACCTAGGTTTGCTGATTCACTCACTATTGCACGAATATGCGGTAAAGCTGTGCGTTGGGTATCTTTAACATATTGAAATAAACAACCTGCAGCAGATATACCTAATAATTTATCTTCAACCCCAAATCCTGTTAGCTCTTTGGTATTAAACTGCTTATTTAGTAATGAAGTGGCAGTATCAATATCAAATTCCCACTCAGGACGCCTGCGCAATCCCTTGTATTGTTCTACGAGTGAAAAGTTACTTAAGGTTTCAGGATATAGTAGCTCAGCAGGCGTAAGTCGTTGTAATTCAGCTTGCAATTGTTCACTTGTTTGAGGCTCAGTTATAACGAAGCGGCCACTTGCCATATCTAAATAAGCTAAACCAAAGTCTGCATCAGAACGTTTTTTTGATTTAGCATGATTCTCAACAATAGCAACAATGAGATTGTCTTGTCTGTCTGTTAATAATGCTTCATCACTTAATGTGCCTGGTGTTATCACGCGAACTACTTTACGTTCAACTGGGCCTTTACTTGTTGCAGGGTCACCAATTTGCTCACAAATAGCGACTGATTCACCTAACTGAACTAATTTAGACAAATAATTCTCAACAGCATGGTAAGGCACACCAGCCATAGGAATGGCATTACCGCCTGTTTTACCTCTTGCCGTTAATGATATATCTAATAAATCAGATGCTTTCTTTGCATCATCAAAAAATAGTTCATAAAAGTCACCCATACGATAAAAAATTAAGATGTCAGGAAATTCAGCTTTAATAGTTAAATATTGACGCATCATAGGAGTATGTGAAGAGAGATCTTGTGTGGGACTAACCATGTAAATACTAAAGCTCTTATTATTCTGTTAATTATTTTCTTAGTGTAATTATGCCACAAGCTTAATGTTCAAATCTTACTTTTTATTAAGAATATTTACACAGCGATTGAACACTAGAACAAAATATAGTCATTATTAATAATACTGTTTTTGGTTAAGCAATAAGACAGGGGTAACTTTTTTGTATGAAAACCTAAAAAGTTATAAAGACATAAAAACATCCTTTATATCAATAGATTGAAAGTATCGGTTATTTATTTTTTTATTAAGAAATAAAAAAATAAATAAAAAACTTGATACTGTACGACTATACAGTATACTTGCTTCATTAAAACGAAATAACAGAAAAATTCTGGAGCAACAAATGAAAGACGATAAAGAAAAAGCATTATCAGCAGCGTTAAGCCAAATTGAACGTCAATTCGGTAAAGGTTCAATTATGAAGCTTGGCGATAACAATACGATGGATGTAGAGACAATCTCTACTGGCTCTTTAAGTTTGGATATTGCTTTAGGTGCTGGAGGATTACCATTTGGTCGTGTTGTTGAAGTTTATGGTCCTGAATCAAGTGGTAAAACAACGTTAACACTTGAAGTGATTGCTCAAGCACAAAAAGAAGGGAAAGTATGTGCCTTTGTTGATGCTGAACACGCACTTGACCCAATTTATGCTGAAAAATTAGGTGTTAATATTAATGAGTTATTAGTCTCACAACCAGATACTGGCGAACAAGCATTAGAGATTGTAGACATGCTAACACGTTCAGGTGCTATTGATGTTATTGTGGTTGATTCCGTTGCTGCACTAACACCTAAAGCAGAAATTGAAGGTGATATGGGAGATTCTCATATGGGTCTTCAAGCTCGTATGTTATCGCAAGCTATGCGTAAATTAACGGGTAACTTAAAAAAATCAAACACAATGCTTATTTTTATCAACCAAATTCGAATGAAAATTGGTGTGATGTTTGGTAACCCAGAAACAACTACGGGCGGTAATGCCTTAAAGTTTTACGCTTCTGTTCGTTTAGATATTCGACGTATTGGCGCGGTAAAAAATGGTGATGAAATTGTTGGTAATGAAACACGGGTTAAAGTTGTGAAAAACAAAATAGCACCGCCATTTAAACAAGCTGAATTTCAAATACTATATGGTCAAGGTATTAACAATTTAGGTGAATTAATTGATCTAGGTGTTAAAAATGGTTTTGTTGAAAAAGCCGGTGCTTGGTATAGCTGTAATGGTGAACGTATTGGTCAAGGTAAAGCAAATGCAGCTAAGTACTTGGAAGAGCATCCTGAAATGGCTCAAGATGTCGATGCTAAATTACGTGATTTGTTTTTAAGCAAGCCTGAAAAAGCAGCAGCTGCAGAAAGTGAAGCTGTTGAACAGTTATAATCGAAAAAACTGATAACTTTTAAATAGCCTTTATTGTTAAATAGAGGCTATTTAATTTTAGTTCACCTCTATTTAGTCAGAGGGTGCAACGCCGGAAATTAGCCAAGTTAAATCATTTCAATCACTACTCTTAATCCCCTATCAGATATTCTATGTTGATTAAGCCACTGCAATTTTAAACTAAACATATAAAAGTTTATTCATAAGTTAAAAGTAAACTTTCAGTTTTTCATAGTTGATGAAAGCTTCCTGATATTTTTATTTTATATTGTGCAAGTGGGATCTTTTCTCAGTTATAAATTGTCGGTCATGATTGCGCTATGATTTAATAGAATCAGTAATACTTGCCATTATCCCAATCTTATTTTAGTTGCTGAATGCCTAATTGTTTGAGCGATTAGATAGCTAGATTTAGGTTTTATCAAAATATTCGATATTTTTTGGTGCTTTGATTGCTTATATGGTAACTTCCTGTTCGTATTATATAATTTTACTTAAAAAGGACTTTAAATGCTTCGTAATATATATTCTTTTATTTTTGTTGTTGGTTTAACTGCTTGTGGTGGTTCAGGCTCTGATACTAATAATAGTAAAAATCCAAATACGCTATCGATACAAATGATTTACCAAGATGAGTGTGGTAATGAAACTTTCGCATCTGATTCCGCGTTATTAGTTCACAATAGTGACTATTCTAATAAAACAACGCTTTATGCTAATGATAATGGTCAAATTAGTTATCAAACTAATGAGAAGAATATAACCATATCTTTGATTTCTCGTGGTCAAGCTGAAATTAGTGGTGTTAAACCAATTTATGTAAGTACTATTGTTGACCAACCGGTTATTGATAAGGGTATTTATAAACTATACACAAGAGAATCATCAAGTTGTGAGTGTACTACGCCTTCTTTTGATGTATTCACGCCTGCCAGAATGGGAGAACGGGCAACAACATCAGTAAGTGGCTACGTAGCACGAGGTTTTATCGATAGAAGAACTTCTTACAGCTCTATTTCCGACTATGAATTTTGTAAAACTGTTGATGGCGATTGGCCGATCGTTTCAATCTTATCTACATTCTCTAATCCTAATGAGTCTTATGGTGTGCTATTGCGTGATTTAAGCTTATCTAGTTATGATGCTACAGATCCCGGAACGCTAGTTTCTATTGCTTCTGATTTACCAAATAGACAAGTGTCTAGCTTTATTGATGGTAAGTTTCTATTCACTAACTCCTCTTATTTTGAAAGTACACCATTATTTGGTTTTGATACTGAGCAAACTGAATTTTATCGTGTATCTGGATTTGACTTTGTTGATATTGCTGATGTGCAAGATGTAGATAGTGCTTACTTATTTACATTGAATACTGCTTACACTAATGATTTAGAGCAAACATTTGATTTAGTATCACCGGTGATAGATTACACGCGCTTATTCGATATTCTTATCAGTGAAAGTGGCCGGTATGACCTATCTGACATCCAAGGTTTAGATTTTATAACTACTTATATCACAGGATCTAATTACTCGGGGGTAATTTTTGACTGGTCTATCACCGCACCAGTATCTGGTAATGTTCCACAAATTGATAATATTGATATAAGCGAATTTATTAGTGATAGTGAACTGGAGAATAGCATTACCTCGCTGAGACTTAATGCAGGTGTTATAGATTATAAAGGTATTAATGGGTATCAAGATTACCAAACAAAAACTGTTGGTCGTGAATTAGCTGATTTAGCTAATCCTGAGTGGAATAAAGCACATCGTATGTCATTTAACATCGAAACAAACAATGTAGACTTTACCAGTTTAAATAAAGTAATCCCAACCAAAGAGGTTTTGAATAACAGCATAAAAGGAAAAAGTCAGGCTATTAATAACCTATCTAAGGGAGTTAGTAATAGCTTATAAGTAGGCAATTTAAAGTAATAAAGGTTATTTAATAAACCATAAAGCCGATGATTAGAGACATCGGCTTTATGGTTCTTAATTGATTTAGCTTTAATAGGTAAAGAATGCTTGTAGCTTCTCTATTCCCTTTTTAATACAACCAATATAAATCATTCCTCACATAAGTAATGTACCCCTGCAATATGATTCTAATTAACTATAATGGTTAATAACGTAGGATATTTTTGTTTTCATACCTTAAAATATAGACTTAATTGCTTGAGAATAGCGAACTTTTAGGAAAAGAATTGAGTTCTATAATTTATGTTAAGCAAACTGAAATCTGATTGTCTAATTTTAATAAATAGTTAACTTTTACTTGATGGTTATATCTCATAATAAATCATTTAGCCGTCTATACGTTTAGAAGTTGACATATCTAGCAATCTAAGTAATATTAGATAATTGCTAGTTTATGTGTCTTTTTATAATAGGTGTCCTATGCCGATTAAAATTCCTGATCAATTACCCGCGTTATCAATTCTAGATAATGAAAATATTTTTGTTATGTCAGAAAATAGAGCGGCATCTCAAGAAATACGCCCAATGCAAGTTGCTATTTTAAACTTGATGCCAAATAAAATTGAGACTGAAGTGCAAATATTGCGCATGTTATCTAATACTCCATTGCAAATAAATATTGAGTTTCTTCGTATACATAAAAATATTTCTAAAAATACACCAGAAGAACATTTAGAAAATTTTTATCATTTATTTGATGACATTAAGCACAAACAATATGATGGCTTAATTATTACAGGTGCTCCCCTTGCTCTACTTGATTATTCGCAAGTGAAATTTTGGGATAAAATTTGTGAAGTTTTTGATTGGGCTGAAAAAAATGTTACCTCAACTATGTTTTCATGTTGGGCGGCTCATGCTGCGTTATATCATCACTACGGTATAAATCGTCACTTACGAAAAAATAAGCTTTCAGGAGTGTTTAAGCATAAACCTCTTGATGCTAAAGAACCATTAACTCGTGGCTTTGATGAAAACTTTAATGTGCCACATTCTCGTTACGGTTATATTGATAAAGCAGACTATGAGAGTATTCCGGGTGTACAAATTTTAGCTGAGTCTGAAGACGCAGGCGTGTATCTAGCGGCAAGTAAAAATAAACAACAGGTTTATTTAACCGGTCACCCTGAATACGATACTAGTACACTGCATGAAGAATATTTACGCGACTGCAGCAATAGTCTCGAGGCAGCGATACCTAAAAATTATTATCAAGATGATGACGCGAGTAAATCACCTGTTGGTTCTTGGCGTAGTCATGGCAGTTTGCTCTTTACTAATTGGTTAAATTACTACGTTTACCAAATGACACCATATCAATTAGATGCATCGAATATGAGAGCTATTCACCCTGATACAGTTATTTAACTACTGAAACATCAATTAAACTTTTATTAGTTGATGTTATTACCCTATCAGTCATTAAGTAACACATTAAAAATGTACGGAAAAAATTATGAAAAAATCATCATCATTTGCTTTATTTGAGCAACAGTTAGCCAAAAATATTTTACTATTGGATGGTGCAATGGGCACCATGATTCAAGCGTATAAGTTTGAAGAGCAAGATTTTCGTGCTGAACGCTTTGCTGATTGGCATACTGATGTGAAAGGCAATAACGATATGTTAGTGCTTACTCAGCCAGACGTTATTAAGGCTATTCATCTTGAATATCTTGATGCAGGTGCTGATATTCTAGAAACAAATACGTTTAATGCAACAACGATTGCCATGGCCGATTATGACATGGAAGAGTATAGTGCTGAAATTAACCGTGTTGCCGCACAAATAGCTCGTGAAGCAGCTGATGAATACAACCAAAAAACACCTGAGCGCCCACGTTTTGTTGCCGGGGTTTTAGGTCCAACAAACCGTACTTGTTCAATTTCTCCTGATGTTAATGATCCCGCCTATCGTAATGTAACTTTTGATGAACTAAAAGATGCTTATATTGAATCAACTTTAGCGCTCATTGAAGGTGGTAGCGATATCATATTGATTGAAACAATCTTTGATACGTTAAATGCTAAAGCGGCAATATTTGCGGTAGAGACTGTTTTTGAACAGCTTGGTGAACGATTACCTGTAATGATCTCGGGTACGATCACCGATGCGTCAGGACGTACGTTATCAGGACAGACCACAGAAGCATTTTATAATTCACTGCGTCATGCAAAACCTGTGTCGTTTGGATTGAATTGTGCATTAGGGCCAGTTGAGCTACGTCAATATGTTGAAGAGTTAAGCCGAATTTGTGATGTGGCTGTCTCTGCCCATCCTAATGCCGGTTTACCTAATGCCTTTGGTGAATATGACTTCACTGTTGAAGACATGAATACTCATGTAGAAGAATGGGCATCATCAGGCTTTTTAAATATTATTGGTGGCTGTTGTGGTACTACACCGGCACATATCAAAGGTATGGCAGATACGGTGGCAAAATTAGCACCGCGCAAAGTTGAAGCGCGTGAAATTGCTTGTCGACTATCAGGATTAGAAGCATTAACCATTAAAGAAGACAGCTTGTTTGTTAATGTTGGTGAGCGTACTAACGTAACTGGCTCGGCAATGTTTAAACGTTTAATTAAAGAAGAAAATTACGATCAAGCAATCGCAGTTGCCTTACAGCAAGTTGAAAATGGTGCACAAATTATTGATATCAACATGGATGAAGGTATGTTGGATTCAAAAAATGCCATGGTGCGTTTTTTGAATTTAATTGCTGGTGAGCCTGATATTGCTAAAGTGCCAATCATGATTGATTCCTCTAAGTGGGACATTATTGAAGCTGGTCTACAATGTATTCAAGGTAAAGGTATTGTTAACTCTATCAGCTTGAAAGAGGGTGAAGAAAACTTCCGTCAACAAGCTGAACTCCTACGTCGTTATGGCGCCGCTGTTATTGTGATGGCATTTGATGAAGATGGACAAGCAGATACTCGTGAGCGTAAGTATGAGATTTGTCATCGTGCCTATCATATGTTGGTTGATGAGATAGGCTATCCAGCAGAAGATATTATTTTTGATCCCAATATTTTTGCCGTAGCAACGGGTATTGAAGAACATAACAACTATGCGGTTGATTTTATTGAAGCGGTAAAAGATATCAAAGATAACTTACCTCATGCGATGATCTCTGGTGGTGTTTCAAACGTTTCTTTCTCGTTTAGAGGCAATAACCCGGTACGTGAGGCTATTCACGCCGTATTTCTTTATTACGCCATTAAAAATGGTATGGACATGGGCATTGTGAATGCCGGTCAACTTGCTATTTATTCAGACTTGCCTGAAAAATTAAAACAGGCAGTAGAAGATGTTATAAAAAATAGTGATGCGGATGCAACTGAACGATTACTTGATATCGCGCAAGAATACCATGGTCAAGCAGGAGGGCAAGCCGCTAAAGCTGATTTAGCTTGGCGTGAACTGCCTATTAACGAGCGTTTATCTCATGCCTTAGTTAAAGGCATTAATGAGTTTATTGTTGAAGACACTGAAGAAGCTCGTTTAGCAGCAGTGCGTCCTTTAGATGTAATTGAAGGGCCATTGATGGATGGCATGAATATGGTTGGTGATTTATTTGGCGCAGGTGAAATGTTCCTTCCGCAAGTAGTAAAATCAGCCCGTGTAATGAAACAAGCAGTGGCCCATTTAAATCCGTTTATTGAAGAAGAAAAAACGGAAGCTAGCTCTAATGGTAAAATTTTACTCGCGACTGTAAAAGGCGATGTACACGATATAGGTAAAAATATTGTCGGCGTTGTGCTGCAGTGTAATAACTATGAAATTATTGATTTAGGCGTGATGGTTTCGTGCGATGATATTTTACGTGTTGCCAAAGAAGAAAATGTAGACATTATTGGTTTGTCTGGATTAATCACACCATCACTTGATGAAATGGTACATGTAGCCAAAGAGATGAAGCGTCAAAACTTTAATTTACCTTTATTAATTGGTGGTGCAACGACCTCTAAAGCACATACCGCAGTTAAAATTGAACCTCAATACGAACATCCCGTAGTGTATGTGTCTAATGCGTCACGCTCAGTATCAGTTGTAAGCAGTTTGCTTTCGGATGAACTTCGTCCGGCATTTATGGAAAGGCAAAAAGATGAATACGAGCGTGTACGTGCTCGTCATTATAAAAAAGGTCCACGTTCAAGCTTAATCAGTATTGAAGATGCCCGTGCTAATGCAGCGCCAGTTAGTTTTGAGGATTATGTTCCGACAAAACCCAATAAACTCGGTGTTACTGTACTCGACGATATTGATTTAAATATTGTCAGAAACTATATCGATTGGACACCATTCTTTATGACATGGCAATTATCGGGCAAATATCCGCTAATTCTAAAACATGAAGTGGTTGGTGTTGAAGCGAAAAAATTATTTAATGATGCAAATGCAATGCTTGATGATGTTATTAATAATAAAAAAATAACCGCTAAAGGCGTTTTTGGGCTATTCCCAGCAAATAGTAATGTTGATGATATTATTGTTTATACCGATGAAAGCCGCAGTGAGAAATTATCTAGACTGCATCAGTTACGCCAACAAAGCAAAAAGCCAGCAGGACAGTATAACCGCTGTTTGTCTGATTATATTGCACCACAAGAAACAGGCATTGAGGATTATATTGGTGCCTTTGCTGTATCCTCAGGTTTTGGTGCTGATGACTTAGTTAAAGTATTTGATGCAGATCACGATGCGTACAACTCAATATTACTTAAAGCGGTTGCTGATCGTTTAGCTGAGGCAAGCGCAGAGTATTTACACGAGAAAATTCGTAAAGAATATTGGGGGTTTGCTCCTGATGAAAATCTAGATAACGATGAATTGATTCGTGAAAGTTATCAGGGGATTCGTCCTGCGCCAGGTTATCCTGCTTGTCCTGAGCATACTGAAAAGGGCATCTTGTGGGAATTACTAAATGTTGAAGAAAACATAGGTATGGAGCTTACGTCAAGTTACGCTATGTGGCCAGGAGCCGCGGTAAGTGGTTGGTACTTTTCACACCCTGAGTCTAAGTATTTTGCTGTAGCTAAACTGGCTAAAGATCAAGTACTTGATTATGCAGCTCGTAAAGGGATGACGATAGAGCAGGCTGAACGTTGGTTGTCTGCTAACTTAGATTATGAACCAGAGTAAATACGTTTTAAAATAAAAGGCTGTACCATGAATATGGTGCAGCCTTTTTTGTTTAGGTCGCTTTATTTGTAAACTTTATACTCTTACAAATACTTCATTAAGCTTATGGAGCAGGTTGATATAAGTCTGTTTGTGGTACTACAAACTTATCATTTAATTTGGCTGATAAGATACCTTTACGATGCGCTAGTGCTGATTGGAGTTTTTTTGTAACTTTTGCAATAGCAACATAAAGTTGTTTGTCTGAAGCATTTACGGTTACTTTCTCACCTTCATACAAAGTGGTAACTTCAAGTTTTTGTAAATGCGGCTCAACAGTAATGGTTGAGTCTATTGTCATAATTGACGGATAATGCTTAGAGATTTTAGCAAACTTATTTTCGATAGATTGCTTGATACCTTCCGTTATTTCAACATGGTGCCCAGAAATTTTAATCTTCATAGTCTTACCTCTTTTGTTATCTTTGTCTCTTTTTCCAATTTCATAATCCTCCATCATTCATAAAATTGCAATAAAAAAATGGTAGGTAAATGTAATTAATTATTTAGTAAATAAAAGAACTATAAAAGTCTTACTGTTAGTTAAAACCTAACAGTAAGACTTTATTAAAAAATAGTGACTTCTCTCAGCTGTAAATTAATTTTCTTTAGGTGGTTATTAAAAAAGCCGATTGTCAATTTATTCTGTCTTGCTATTTAATTTGATATTTTATAACGTTTGTTGTTTGACTGTTATAGATTGTCTGTATTTAATTTTATCTTTAAAAAACAATATAACAGTTCATCTATATATTATTTATCATAAGAAAATAAACTATAATCATGTTTTTATTGGATAATCATTTAAATACATTCAGATGTCTCTTGAAAAGTAAATTGTGATAATATAACATTCGTTAATTGTTATATTATCACAATTTGTATTCCGAAATTTAGAGGCGTCATGAAAAAGTTATCTGGAATTATGAGTGCACTACTTGCCATATCAGCAAGTGGTCAATTACATGCAGAACAAGTTCAAGGGACAATAGTTAATAAAGAAGGCTCTGTTATAGCAGGGGCTAAAGTTAAGGTT
This sequence comes from uncultured Colwellia sp., assembly GCA_913061365.1. Lineage (GTDB taxonomy): Bacteria > Pseudomonadota > Gammaproteobacteria > Enterobacterales > Alteromonadaceae > Colwellia. Next base: position 10,947 of record CAJXUT010000024.1, on the reverse strand, counting down.
ATGGGAACAGATAATGTTGCTATTACTAATGAAGAAGGAGCATTTGTTTTATCAGTAAAAGCAGGGCGCTATGAGTTACATGTAGTTGCAGATAATTTTGTCCATGAAAATGTAAATATTGTGATTGCAGATAAGCAAAATGCGCAACTAAATATATCATTGGATAAATCGCCAATTGAAATTATTGATGTAAGTGCAACCCCTTTTCATAGTTCAAATATCGAATCAGCTCTACCCATTACAGTATTGCACGGCGAAAACCTAAGGATGCGACAAGAAAGCACCTTAGGTGACACTTTAAATAAAGAGGTTGGCGTACATAGTAGCTTCCACGGAAGTGTTGCAAGTACACCGATTATTCGTGGTTTGGATGGCCCTAGGGTTTTAGTCACTCAAAATGGCTTAGATGCAGGTGATGCCTCACGTGTTGGTCCAGATCACGCCGTATCTACTGAAACATCAACAACAGAACGCATTGAAGTACTTCGCGGTCCAGCGACATTATTTTATGGAAGTGGTGCTATTGGCGGTGTTGTAAATCTTGTTGATGAAAGAATTCCACGAAGTATTGAAACTAAAGGTGAATGGCTTGCTGAGTATAACAGTAGCGATGAACAAAAACTGGTGTCAGGTTCTATTAATACAGGTGAAGGTAGTTTTGCAGTGCATGCAGATGGCTTTTATCGAGACAGTGAAAACTATCGAATACCCGATAAAAATGGCATTGATGAAATAGCGAACTCTGCGGCAGAATCAAGTGGTTTTACTTTAGGTGCTAGTTATTTACTAGACAATGGTTTTGTCGGCGTTTCTTATCAAGGGTTAGAGCAAAAATATGGTATTCCTGGCCATAGCCATGGAGATGAAGACATTACGGTACTGTCTGACTTAAAACAAAACCGTTGGCAGCTATTAAGCGAACTAAATCTTGAAAATGGCTTTATAAAGTCAATAAACACTAAGCTAGCTTATACAGATTATCGTCATAGTGAATTAGAAGTTGGCGTTGTAGGCACTACTTTTGATAATGAAAGTGTTGAAGCTCGGGTTGAATTATTGCACCAAGATTTTTGGGACTGGCGTGGTGGCATAAGCATACATTATAAACAAAGTGATTTTACTGCTGTTGGCGAGGAAGCTTTTACTCCACCCTCTGAAACAAGTTCCATAGCTTTAGCTTGGATAGAAGAACGACATTTTGGCGACGTTCTATTGCAGTTAGGCGCACGCATTGAACGCACAGAAGTAACTGCAAATAAAGTACGTTTACCCGCACTTGAACTGATTGAAGATCACAATGATGATGAAAATGAAGAGCATGATCACAACGATCATAGTGAACATGCCCACGAACAAGAAGCAATAACACGTAACTTTGCCGTTGAACATGTTTTTACACCCGTTAGTCTTTCTGCTGGAATTGTTTGGGATTTTACTGATGGTTACAACTTAGGGCTATCATTATCACATTCTGAACGTGCACCTTCTGCTGCAGAGTTATTATCATTTGGTCCACATATTGGTACAGGCTCTTACGAAGTTGGCGCGTTGTTTTCATTACATGATATTCACGGAGAAACGCCTTACTTTGGATTAACGCAAACTGACATAGTGATGGAAAAAGCTAATAATATTGATTTAAGTTTGCGTAAATTCAAAGGGGATTTTGGTTTTATATTCAACGTCTTCTATAACCAAATAGATGATTATTATTACGAACAAGCGACAAACTTATCAGCGGGTGACGGACATGATCATAGTGGTCATGATCATGGAGAAGAAGAGGCTCACATGCTACCTCTATATATTTTTACCGCGCAAGATGTCACTTTACATGGTTTTGAAGCTCAAGCTGTTTGGCAAGTAACAGATGAATTTGCATGGCGAGTACAGGGGGATATTATTCGCGCTCGCTTAGATAGTGGTAGTGAATTACCACGTACACCACCAGCACGAATAGCAACAGAGTTTAGCTATCAAGGTGAGAATATTTCAGCAGATTTATTTATTAGTCACTATTTTGAGCAAACACATACCGCAGCATTAGAAACTTCAACAAACAGCTATGTCATGGTTGATGCCAATATAAATTATCACTTTACTTTAGGGCAGCAAGATTTAGCTGTGTACCTCAAAGGTAAAAATCTAACAGATGAATATGCTCAAGTGCACACATCCTTTTTGAAAGATCTAACGCCTTTAGCTGGACGATCTATTGCTGCTGGCATTCGCGGCTCATTTTAACTTTACCCCCATAACTGGAAATGTATCAATTTAACAAAGGAATATCATGAAAAAGTTTAATTTAAAAACATTAGTCATTGCCTGTGCCATGACTACGTTAGTTGCTTGTGGTGACAGCGAAACTAAAATTACAGAAATTGCGCCAACGCCAGCACCTATAGATGATGGTCATGACCATGATGACGAGTTAGGTAAGGGACGTTTAGCTATTGCCGAAGTAGATCAAGCCGTTATACATGTTTTTGATTTGGAAAATAACAGCCTAGTAGATTCTTTAACAATCACTAACCCAGCTGAATATTTATATTCAAGCCCTGAAAATCGTTATGCTGTTGTTGTACAACGTTCATTTGATAGCGTTGAATTTATTGATGGAGGCGTATGGCAAGAACTACATGGAGATCATTATGATCAACATAGTGATGACCCTGAATTATCAAGCTTTACTCTAAATGATGTTAAGCCAGCACATTTTGTACCACGTGGTGATAAAGCAGCTGTTTTTTTTGACGGTAATAAAGAAACAGGTGCAAATGCGGGCTTAGGGTTATTAAGTGATGAAAGTATTAGCGAAGAAAAATTTATTGCAGAGCACCACTTTGATACTTACATGCATGGAACTGCAGAAATTCGTGGTGAATTTGTATTAACAACATTGCGTGATAGTAATTCAGAAAGTAGCTTGCCAGAAAATGTTGCTTTGCTAGAAACTCATGGAGATCACTTCCATCAAGAACAAGTTTTTGCAACGAAATGTCCTGCTTTACATGGAAGTTTTCAAACTGAAGATTACATAGCATTTGCTTGCGGTGATGGAATTTTATCCATTGAACAACAAGGAAATACTTTTACTGAACAGAAAATTAGTAATCCGATAGGTATGCCAGAGGGGGCGCGAATTGGAACATTATTAGGCAGCAAAGAAAATAATATTATGATAGGTAGGGCGGGTACCGATTTCTTTTTAATTGATTTGGCAGCGCAAAATATTTCTCCATTCAATTGGCAGCAAGAAGACGGTTTAACAAGAGTAACCTATGCTTTTGATGGGCATAATGAACATATGTTAATACTTGATAATAAAGGGCACTTGAACCTTTATTCGGCAGACAGCGGCTGGCAATTTGAAAGCAGTATTGAAATTTTCGATACCTTAGCTGAAGATGCTACACCTTTGATCGTATCATCAAAAGCACATGAGCTTGTGTATATTATTAATGGTCAAGAAGTGACGACAGTTGATCTACATGAAGGGATGGTTGTTGGTCATTTTGATCTAGACTTTATTCCAGGTAAAGCAACATGGCTTGGTATTGCAACTGAAGAAGAGCACTAATTAAATCATTCAATTAAAATCAATATTTATAAAAGGTGTGTATGGTCTGTTGGCTATACACACCTAATTGTGTAACTAAGTTAAATTTGGCTTATTTAAAATGTCTATCGAAAAAATTCATAATGGTTTTGTTTAAATGCACTTTGACTTTTTTACCGCGCATACTGTGTTTACTACCAGGATAAGTCATTAATTCAAATAATTTACCTTCATCTTGCAATGTTTTAATGAGCTTGGTTGTATTAGTAAACAATACGTTATCGTCAGCCATACCGTGATAAATCATTAGTGGATTCTTTAAGCCTGAAGCATAGGGAAATACACTTGATTTATCATAACCGTCAGTATTTACTTGCGGATGATTTAAGTAACGCTCAGTATAATGGGTATCGTAAAGTAACCAGTCAGTAACCGGTGCGCCACTAACCCCTGCTTTGAAGTAATCACTTGCTTTGAACATACTCATTAATGTCATGTATCCCCCGTAAGAATGGCCAAATACACCTATACGATCTTTATCTACAAATTCGAGAGAATGTAAATATTCAACCCCTGTGATTTGATCGGCGACTTCTACCTCTCCTAATTTTTCATAAATAGGAAACTCAAATGCAGTACCGCGATAATTTGAACCACGATTATCAAGCTGGAAGACAATATAACCTTGTTGAAGCATATATTGTGTCATATCCGCACCTTGCCAATTATTTTTAACTAATTGCGCATGTGGGCCGCCATACACACGAACAATAACAGGGTATTTTTTACCGGGTACCATATTGTCAGGTTTGTATAGTTTGTAATAGAGCGGTGTTGCTCCATCATTTGCTGTTAAGGTGCCAAACTTTGGCTCTACTAACTTATTGTAGTAAGGATAAATAGGGTGCTTGGGGCTAACTTTATTTTCTTCTAGCCATGTAATATGTTCGCCACTTACTTGGTGTAAACTCACTTGTGTAGGTGTTGAAATATTAGAGAAGCTATCAATATAAGTTTTGCTGTCGTTGCTAAAATTTATACTGTGGAAGCCATTTCGCTTACTAATTCTTGCAACATGTTCAGGTGATTTCCCGTTAATTGGCACTTGGTATAAATGTCGCTCAAGTGGCGTATCGGCACGACCAGTAAAATATATGAGTCCATTTTTTTCATCAAGTTGCTTAATTTCATCAACTACCCAATTTCCTTTGGTTAGCTGATTGATCAATTTACCCTCTTTAGAAAAATGATATAAATGTTTATACCCATCTCGCTCTGAAGCCCAAATAAAAGATTTGCTATCACTTAAAAAAACTAAATCGTGGTGTAAGTTTAACCAATGATCTGAATACTCAGTAAGTAAGGTTTTTTGTTTGCGGCTTTTTAGATTATAGATTTTTAATCTTAAGGTTTTTTGATCTCGGCTTTGCCATTGATAAGATAAGTTTTTGCTGTCAGGTAGCCATTGTACTCTTGGCAGATAAAAATCATCTTCATTACCTTCTGAAGTTTTGCCTTCTGCTTTATCTAATTTAATAAAACGTGTTTTTTTACCTTTAATATCAGTAACAGCTAGCTTTATTGTGACATTGTTTGTGCCCGTTGAAGGATATCGCTGATCAATCAACTCAATTTTTTCAGCATAAATTTCATTTCGTAGTACTACCTGAACAGGGGTTTCGTCTACACGTAAAAAAGCGATATTTTTTTCATCAGGTGACCACCAATAACCTGTCATTCTATCCATTTCTTCTTGTGCAACAAACTCACTCATACCATTTTTTATGTTGTTGCTACCACCATCTTTCGTTAATTTTTTTTCTTTACCCGTTTCTATGTTTAAGACGAAGATATTCTCTCCACGGATGAAAGATATGTAATTTCCTTTAGGTGAAAATTTTACATCTGTTTCAAATTCACTTGTTTCAGTTAAACGCTTAGCTGTTTTAGTCGCTAAGTGATAATAGTAAACATCGCCATTTAACGGAAATAATAAGGCACTACCATCATTAGAAAATTTATACTCCATAATGCCAAAGCCATAAATACGCTGACGCTCACGTCGCGCTTTTTCTTCGTTAGAGAGTACCTCTGTGCCACTAAAAAGAGATTGTGAGTCAACTAGCAACTTATTCTTTTTACTTTGAAGATTATATTCCCATAAATCATATCGATTTAAGTCGTTATTTTTTCCTTGTAAATAAGTAACACGAGTACCATCTGGTGATAGTTTTAATGATTTAGGTGTTTGCCCATTTAATGAAGGTGAGCTATAAATTCGCTCGATAGAAAGTAGTTCGTTTGTTTTCTCAATCGCTGTGTTTTTTTTATCTTCAGCAAAGGTTTGCTGTGAAGTAAATAAAGCACAAACCATTAAAAAAGAAGATATTTTTAGTTTTTTATTCATAAGTAATTCGTATCTGTTAAGTAACTTTAATAAAGTTAAAGTAGAAAAGAGTAAGGCGAGTATGTAAATGAAATAACCAATGCCTTACTTTATGTTTATAGCAACTCTTCTATGCTTGCTATTGTTTTCTAAATATTAGTAAGGTAACTAATATACTTAAAAAAGCAGTTAGCCCCTCATTCAGTTTTTTAGTCGTAAGGTATAAAGCAAACAATAAACTTGCCCCAAACAGCTAAAAATAACTAAATTTTATGGTTAAGCATTATCTTTAATGCAGTAAACCAATGCAAGGCGCAAGATTAGAATTTACAGATATTATTATGATTAATACTAGGCTGTTTTGAGCGTAGGGTGACACTTATCTAGCATCAATCACTGAATGTATAAGTAGAATGAGCTCTGAAATGAATTAAGCTTTAGCACGAGAGAATACTTCATGAAGTTCACTGACGCTTGATACGGCGATAATTGTTACCCCAGGAGTCTCAAGTCTAGGACTGTAGTTTCTTTTAGGCAAAATGATTGTTTTGAAGTCATTACGAATAGCTTCTTTTACTCTTTCTTCACCGGATGGTACTGGACGTATTTCCCCAGAAAGGCCTATTTCACCAAAAGCGATGGTGTTTGAAGGCAATATTGAATCATTATTTGATGAGATCATTGCTAATACAAGTGGTAGATCTGCGCCAACATCTTTAGTTAAGTTTACACCTGAAACTACATTGACATAGATGTCGTTTCCACCAATATTGACTCCCATTCTATTTTGTAGAATGGCTAACAGCATCGACATACGTTTATAGTCAAAACCAACGCCTCCTCGTACAGGATTTTCACCGTGTGACTGAGTGACAAGAGATTGAATATTAATAAGTAAAGTTCTGCCGCCATCATTAGAGGCATAAGCCATATTACCGCTAGACTCTATGCCTCCTTTTTCTAAAAAAATAGCAGAGGGGTTGATAATGTCCTGCATTCCTTTTGCTGTCATGGCAAATGTTCCTACTTCAGTTGTATCACCAAAGCGGTTTTTAGATGCGCGTAAAGTGCGGTATTTACTGTCATCCTCACTTTCAATTTTACACATAGTATCGCCGATATGTTCCAACACTTTAGGCCCTGCCATATCACCTGATTTTGAAACATGACAAACTAAAATCACTGTTACGCCATGCTCTTTTGCTAATCGGTTTAATATAGCTGCAGATTCTTTAACTTGTGTTACGCCACCAGGAGCATTGGGAAGCGAGCTTACAAAAGCCGTTTGAATGGAGTCAATAATTAAAAATTTGTATCCTTCTGTTACAACCACATCACAAATTAATTCAACGTCGCCAGAGTTCATTATATCAATCTTACTAATCTCAAGTTGTAGCCTAAGGCCTCTGTCTCGAACTTGGCTTTTAGATTCTTCTCCAGAGGTGTATAAAGCTTTGCCAATTGTACTTAAGTTTGAACAAGTTTTTATTAACAAAGTACTTTTACCTGCACCAGGATCTCCTGCAACTAATACAACAGATGCTTCGACAATACCGCCACCTAAAACACGATTAAACTCTGAACTTCCAGTGTCGAAGCGAACTAACTTGGTATCAGATACTTGGCTAAGGTTTTCAATTTTTGCATCTTGTTTTGAATATCCTTTATGCTGTCTTGCATTAGGAGTGCGTTGGGTAACTGTTTTTGCTTCTTTAAACTCTATAATTGTATTCCATGACCCACAAGAGCATTGACCTAACCATCGTTGATGAGTTTCACCACATTCACTACACATGTATTGGGTTTTATCTTTTTTGGCCATTCTTATCTCGTCATAAGTAGTTAGCTAAAGTTAGCTGGGCTGTTTTTATATACAGTATATCGATGTCACATTGATTTGCAATAAAAGTGTTATCTGTCTTTGTCTGAAAAGAATAATTTAAAATAAAGAGAGGAAGGTGGTTAACTATTTAATAGCGTGGGTGAAGCAATGTTCAAATAAGAATAGAAGCATAATAAAAGTGAACATGAAAAAGAGCATTATAAAATACTCTTCTTCATAAATGGTTTTTATAATTAACTGCTTACTGATTTTATTTCAAGAAAATCATCAAAGCCAAACTCTCCCCACTCACGACCATTACCTGATTGCTTATAGCCGCCAAATGGTGAGGTATAATAATGTGCTGCGTTGTTAATACTTACCATGCCAGCACGTATTTTTCTGGCAACACGCTTAGCTCTGTTAGCATCTGCGGAATGGACGAATGCAGCTAAACCATAGGGTGTATCATTGGCTATTTCAATGGCTTGTTCTTCGCTTTCATACGGGATCATCACGAGTACAGGTCCAAATATTTCCTCTCTAGCAATAGTCATATTATTATTTACATCGGTGAATATTGTCGGTTTAGTATAATAACCTGTTTCAAAACCATCAGGTTTACCTACACCACCTGCTAATAGCGTAGCACCTTCATCTATGCCTTGTTGAATCATACCTTGAACTTTATCGAAGTGGCTTTCGCTAACTAGTGGACCAATATGGTGACCATGCTCTTCAGGCGATCCCACTTTAACTTTAGCTGCTGTAGCTTTGGCGGTGTCGACAGCTTGTTGATAATGACTTTGAGGAATTAACATACGTGTTGGCGCATTACATGACTGCCCTGTATTGTTCATACAGCTTAATACGCCACGTTTTACAACTTTCTCGATGTCTGCGTCATCTAATATAATATTAGGAGACTTTCCTCCTAATTCTTGGGTAACTCGCTTAACGGTATCCGCGGCTGATTTTGCAATAGCAATACCTGCACGAGTAGAACCTGTGAATGAAACCATATCAATATCTTTATGTGCTGAAATAGCGCTACCTACGCCCATTCCATCACCATTGATCATGTTATACACTCCAGCAGGAAAGCCTGCATCGTGTACCATTTGTGAAAACAGGTGTGCAGATAATGGTGCTATTTCACTTGGCTTGAGGATCATTGTACAACCGGTGGCAAGTGCAGGGGCTACTTTACAAGCGATCTGGTTTATTGGCCAATTCCATGGCGTGATGAAGCCACAAACACCAATCGGTTCTTTAATGATTTGCGCATTACCTATTGTTCTTTCGAATTCAAATTTTTTCAGGGCAGATAAAGCTGATTTTATATGACCTTTACCAGTATCTGCTTGAGCATTGATAGCAAGGTCTATCGGCGCGCCCATTTCCTGAGAAATAGCATGTGCCATCGCATCATAATTATCCTTATACTGTTTGAGCAAAGCTTCCAATAAAGCAATACGCTGTTCAACACTAGTATAACCAAATGATGAAAAAGCTTTTTTAGCAGCTAAAACTGCTATATCAACGTCTTGTTTATTTCCTAAAGAAATCGTGGCAATGGTTTTTTCTGTCGCTGGATTAATAACAGGATAATCATTGGCTTCTACAGGGTTTACCCATTGGCCATTGATATAAAATTCTTTGTAGTTTTTCATGTAGATCTCCAAATGATATGTTGATTTTCCTTAGGAAATTATGTTTCTAAAACGGTTAATACTTCACTATACCTCGGACATTTTATATAGGTAAATAGGTGAATTATAAAAGTCATCCAATCGTATTATCTTGTATGACTTCCATGAAGGAACAGCAAAATTATTACTGATTAATAACTTTATTTTAGGTTGCTCTAACAGTAATTTATTTCTAATTTTCTCCATGGCTTCAGGGTATAAATAGCAAATAACTACAGAACCTTCAGGCAAAGTAACGTTATAAAAATTTTTGCGGTATAAAGTTAAATTGTGCAAGCCAAGGGCTTTTTTAAGTAGTACGGAAGTAAGCCAAGGCAACAAAGATAGCTCATAGCCAACAACTTGCCTTTTTGGGTTTTCTCTAGCCATACGTATAACAAAACTTCCCCAGCCACTTCCTAAATCAATAATGGGGCAAGTAGTTTCTATATTAACTAATTTCACTATTGCATTATAGGCTTTTTTTGAACTGGGCATAGGAGATATACCAAGCTTTAGTGTATTTACGATAAGGGACAGGCTAATGAAAGCAGCTATTATTAACAGCAAAATATAAAATATTATCAAGGGATTACTCTAATGGTAGGGATTATTCTTTTTTGTGATACGTTAGCCATGATACTTTGTTTACGCAATGCTTTTATGGTGTTGAAAGCTATTCACCTACTTTTATTCAATATATAATGATATTTCGAACAGCATGATTATATAAATGAATGTTTGCTACAAAATAATTGTGTATTGCTACTATTAGATAACCAACAAGAGCTAAATAATTCAATGAAACCATACGCAGATATTGCTGAGCTAATCGAAACATTAGAATCAGAAATTACTCATCTTACCGCGCAAATCAATACACTTAAAAAAGAACCTAGCAGCTTTAATGAGCAAGTTATTTTCAAATATATTGATACATGCAGTACAGGAAAAACAAAAGACTTTGTTCGATCGTTAGGTGTAAAGTCTGAGCGTGGTTCACTTTTCTCATCTGGCGATGTCACCAAATTAGTTAAAAATGGTGCTGAAGATATCTCGCCAGAGCTACTTGCTATAGCGCAAAAAATGGCAAGTATGAAAAATAAAAATGGCAAGCATCGTTAATTAGTAATCAAAACTTTTATTTCAGCTACTTAAATAAATTTATTCTCGAAACGGTAATGTTGATAACAAGTGATATTCTCATTTAATACTTGTTTTCATCATATAAATCCAAATGCGCTCAACCTGCAACTTTTTTTGATGGTTAAACAACTGAATTTAAATAGGCAAAGGGTAAAGCACAATGTTTAAATTATGATGGCGCTATTTAAGTAGTAGTGTTAGTAAATAAAAAATAAGTAAATGCATCATACGCACTTGTTTACTTATGAATAATTAAAAATAATTTAAGCTAAATACCTTTAATCCTAAACATACCACTCTATAATTCTTATTTTTTTCTTTATGGAAGAAGATCTCTTTAAAT
>CAJXUT010000023.1 GCA_913061365.1 uncultured Colwellia sp. | reverse complement strand
GTTGGTGAAGGTATTGCTAAGAAAGAAGAAGATTTTGCTGCTGAAGTAGAAGCACAAATTGCTGCTGCAAAAGCTTAATTTCCTTAGTTGGAATAAGTTATTTAAATAGAAGGTAATCGCTTTCTATTTTTACATATCAAGTAGTTGATAGTGTAATATCACCAAACGCCTAGCTAGTTTATCAAGTTAGGCGTTTTTTATTGTCTGTATTTTAATCAAAGTGATAGAAGAAGAGAGTTTTTTCAGTTAATCCTTTCGTGAGTGCGTGAAACGTATTAAAATAACGGCGATTAAATTTAGCCAAAGTACTCCATCATTAAATAGGAATCATCTCTTATGAGCGTTAATCTAAGACCAACCTACCGTCGTATTCTTCTTAAACTTAGTGGCGAAGCACTAATGGGCGAGGAAGGATTTGGAATCGATCCTAAAGTTTTAGATCGTATGGCTCAAGAAATTAAAGAATTAGTTGAGATGGATGTTCAAGTTGGCCTCGTTATTGGTGGTGGCAACTTATTTCGTGGAGCTGGTTTAGCTGAAGCGGGTATGAATCGCGTAGTGGGTGACCAAATGGGTATGCTAGCAACCGTGATGAATGGCTTAGCAATGCGTGATGCCTTACATAGAGCGTTTGTAAATACACGTTTAATGTCTGCAATTGATTTGGCGGGTGTATGTGACCGTTATAACTGGGCAAACGCAATTAGTTTATTAAAATCTGGCCGTGTTGTTATTTTTTCAGCTGGTACAGGAAACCCTTTCTTTACCACCGATTCTGCTGCGTGTTTACGTGGTGTTGAAATTGAAGCCGATGTTGTATTAAAAGCAACAAAAGTAGATGGTATTTATTCTGAAGATCCGGTTAAAAATCCAGAAGCAGAGCTTTACAGTAGTTTAACTTTTGATGAAGTATTAGAAAAAGAATTAAAAGTGATGGATTTAGCTGCATTTACTTTAGCTCGCGATCATAATATGCCAATACGCGTATTTAATATGAATAAACCTGGTGCTCTGAAATCTGTCGTTATGGGAAGTGATGAAGGTACCGTTATTACTAACAAGTAATATCAACCACTTCATAAAGCCCATAACACAATAAAACATTTGAACTTTTTAGGAATAAAGCCGTGATAGATGAAATTAAAGAAGATGCGCAAGAGCGCATGGGAAAAAGCATAGAGTCTTTAAAAACTAGCCTTAATAAAATTAGAACGGGCCGTGCTCATGCTTCATTACTTGATAACATAAGTGTAGATTACTACGGTATGGAAACACCTCTTAACCAAGTGGGTAATATTTCAGTACCTGATGCGCGTAATTTATCAATTACTGTTTTTGATAAAGGCATGATTAGCGCAGTTGAAAAAGCTATTATGAAATCTGATCTGGGCTTAAACCCACAATCAAATGGCACATTAATTCGTATACCATTACCTCCGTTGACTGAAGAACGTCGTAAAGATCTTGTAAAAGTTGTTCGCGGTGAAGCAGAAGGCGGAAAGGTTGCCGTGCGTAATATTCGTCGTGATGCGAACTCTGATTTTAAAAGTTTACTAAAAGAAAAAGAAATTAGTGAAGATGAGCATCACCAAGCTGAAGATGCGATTCAAAAAATTACGGATACTTTTGTTAAGTCAATAGATGAGTTATTAGCAAAGAAAGAAGCTGAGTTAATGGAAATATAAACGACTTGGTTTGAAATTACGCCAGAGAGTTTATGATGCTGACTGGCGTTTTTTGTATGAATGGAAGGGGATATTGGTGACTACTGATTCAGTTTTAGAAAAAGTCTCAACAAATGTGCCGCAGCATATTGCTGTTATTATGGATGGAAATGGGCGCTGGGCTCAGGCTCAAGGGAAGGGACGTGTTGCAGGACATAAAGCAGGTGTGGAGTCTGTTCGTTCAGTAGTCAGAGGTGCGCGCAAAGCTGATGTTAAGGCCTTAACCTTATTTGCATTCAGTAGTGAAAACTGGAAAAGACCAGAACAAGAAGTCGGTGTTTTGATGGACTTATTTATGTTTGTACTAACTAAAGAAGTTAAGCGCTTGCATAAAAACAATATTCGTTTTCAAGTGATTGGCGATGTCAGTCGATTTTCCGATAAGCTGCAAAAAAGTATTGCTAAATCTGAGCAGTTAACTGCTGATAATACAGGGTTAGTGCTATCGGTTGCGGCAAATTATGGTGGTCGTTGGGATATCGCTAATGCAGCAAAACAGCTTGCCAGCCAAGTAAAAAATAATGAAATTTCACTTGATGATATTGACGAACATTCTTTAGATAAACAGACTTGCCTAGCTGACTTGCCAGCGCTTGATCTCCTTATCCGTACAGGAGGAGATTACCGCATTAGTAACTTTTTATTATGGCAGGCAGCGTATGCTGAATTTTATTTTACCGATACACTTTGGCCAGATTTTGATGAAGTAGAGTTAGTTCAAGCTATTGAAGTTTTTGAACAGCGTGAACGACGTTTTGGCAAAACAGGTGAACAGGTAGTTAGTAAATAGCTGAAACATCAATATATAAGGTTCAGGCTATTTGTCGATTTTCCTGTAGATAAGCAAAACGTATAGAAATCAATATTAATAATAAAAAGTAGTATAGATAGAGTTGATTAGAGTACTTTACTTGAACATATCAAACACTAAGCTTATAACTACATAAAAAAGGATATAACTTGCTTAAACAACGAATTATTACCGCATTAGTTTTAGCGCCCGCTGCTATTTTAGCTATATTTTATCTGCCAATTGCATACTTTGCGGCCTTATTGATGATTGTTATTGGCATTGGTGCTTGGGAATGGGGCCCATTAATGGGAGTTGTAGGTAAAGCGCAGAGATCAGGCTTTGTCGTAGCTACCCTTACCTTGATAAGTGCTCTTTGGGGCTTACTAGCACACACAGACTTATGGCTAAATACACATGAATTAAATAGTTATGCCACAGGTTTGTTGTGGCTAGCTGTCGCTTGGTGGATTTTATCTGCCTTCTTGATGCTTTCCTATCCAAAGTCTAGTGGCTCCTGGTCTAAATACACTTCTGTGCGTGGTCTTTTTGGCTGGCTAACCCTTATTCCTACCTGGTTAGCTTTTATGGTTATTAGAACAAATGACTATCAAGTTGATCCATTTCACGGTGCACAACTATTAATGTTTTTATTCTTAATGGTATGGAGCGCAGATATAGGTGCTTATTTTGTAGGTAAAGCCATAGGTAAAAACAAATTGATGCCTAATGTTAGTCCAGGAAAAACCTTTGAAGGCTTTTTAGGAGGTGTATTTTTCGCTTGCTTATTTGTGAGCCTTACTGCGTATAATTTGAACTGGGCTAGTGATAAAGTCATTACGGTGCTATTGGTTACTGTGTTAATTACGACAGTATCTGTGCTAGGCGATTTAAGTGAAAGTATGTTCAAGCGCCAAGCAGGAGTTAAGGATAGTGGTTCTATCTTACCTGGTCATGGTGGTATTTTAGATCGAATAGACAGCCTCACTGCTACTGCACCTATTTTTGCGCTTTGTTATGTTTTACTCAGTTAATAGCCATATCGCTCAATTCAGTTGAAAAATAAAATGTTGAAAAATGATATAGATAAACGCCAAATATGTATTCTTGGCTCTACTGGATCAATTGGTGTAAGTACGTTAGATGTTATACGTTTACATCGTGATAAATTCGACGTAATTAGCTTGTCTGCCAATGCTAGTGTTGATGTTATATTTGAGCAATGCCTTGAGTTTTGCCCTAAAACAGTTGTTATGGTGTCAGCAACTCATGCTGAAGAATTAGCAATAAGATTGGCTCAAGTTAACCTTGGGTCTATTATTGTTAAGTCGGGTGTTTCTGCTCTTGTAGAGCTTGCAAGTTCCGCTGATACCGATACTGTTATGGCCGCTATTGTTGGCGCTGCAGGTTTAATGCCCACGTTGGCAGCAGTAAAAGCAGGCAAAAGAGTCTTATTGGCAAATAAAGAAGCATTAGTTACTTCTGGCGCAATTTTCATTGAAGCAGTTAAGCAATCAGGCGCAGAGCTTTTACCTATCGATAGTGAACATAATGCTATTTTTCAAAGTCTACCTTGGCAAGAACAAAATAAGGTTGGGCATTGTCAGTTAGCACAAAATGGTATTAGCAAAATACTACTAACAGGCTCTGGAGGGCCGTTTAGAACATGGCAAACCTCTGAACTTGAACACGTAACGCCAGATGAAGCTTGTACTCATCCAAATTGGGATATGGGAAGAAAGATATCAGTTGATTCTGCAACTATGATGAACAAAGGTTTAGAGTTTATCGAAGCCAAGTGGTTATTCAACGTAGAAGCTAGTGATATTCAAGTAGTTTTACATCCACAAAGCACCATTCATTCTATGGTGCAGTATAAAGATGGTTCAGTTATTGCTCAAATGGGTAACCCAGATATGCGTACACCCATTGCACATGCATTAGCTTATCCACAAAGAATCGAATCAGGTGTTGCTCCATTAGACTTTTTTACGACGCCATCATTTGAGTTCCAATCAGTTGACTATAAAAAGTACCCTAACTTGAAATTAGCGATAAATGCATGTGAGCAAGGGCAAGGTGCTTGTACTGCACTTAATGCATCAAATGAAATAGCTGTTGCTGCTTTTTTAGACGAAAAAATTAAATTTACCGATATTTTCAAAATAAATGAAACTTCTGTGATGAAATTTGTCTCAGAAAAGGTGAATAATATAAATGAAGTGATTTCCTTAGATTTACGAGCTAGAGAATTTGCTCAATCGATTGTAGCTGATTTTACAGAACGTGAAAAAAAGGGGCATAACTAGAAATGTATGAGCTAATTTGGAATTTAGCCTCTTTTGTTATTGCATTAGGTATTTTAGTTACTGTTCATGAGTACGGCCACTTTTGGGTAGCACGGAAAAATGGTGTCAAAGTTGAACGATTTTCTGTTGGCTTTGGTAAAGCGCTTTGGCGCAAAGTAGGACAAGATGGCACAGAATACGTTGTAGCAATGATACCGCTTGGCGGTTATGTAAAAATGCTTGATGAACGAGTAGATCAAGTATCAGTTCAGGACAAAGATAAAACATTTAACAGCAAGTCGGTATATCAACGTATAGCAATTATTGCTGCCGGACCTTTTGCTAACTTTGCTTTTGCTATATTTGCTTTTTATCTGATGTTTTTAATTGGTGTACCGAGTATCAAACCCATTGTTGGGGAAATAATTCCCCAATCAATTGCAGCACAAGCAAAACTAGAAAGTAACTCTGAGATTGTTGAAGTTGCGGGACAGGCTGTACGAGATTGGCAAGATGTTAATTTAGCTTTGATAGGTGAAATAGGTTCGAAATCTATTAGTATTAAAACAAAAAATTCAGATAGTCAGTATGTAAAAACACATCATTTTGATACTAAAAATTGGCAGTTCTCACCAGATAAAGAATCTGCATTGACAAGTTTAGGACTTTATCCGTACCGACCGAAAGTACATAATGAATTAGCAAGAATTGGAAAAGACAGCCCCGCAGAGAAAGGTGGTTTAGCCGTTGGTGATAAACTTATTGCTATCAATGATGACTCTTTGGCCAAAGGGTGGACAGATTTTGCTAAAAAAATTCAACAGTACCCTGAACAGGTTGTGAATGTTACCGTAGAGCGCGAAGGCAGAGAGTTAGTTTTACAGGTAAAACCAAAAGGTATTGACCGTAATGGTAAGTTAATTGGGTATTTAGGCGTTTCTCCTAAAGCGGATGATTGGCCAGCTGAGTATAAAATAGATCTTAGTTACGATGTGTTTTCTGCTCTTCCTGAAAGTATTGCGCGTACATGGAACTTGATCACCCTTAGTTTTGATATGATAGGAAAACTAATAACAGGTGATGTGTCAGTTAAAAATTTAAGTGGCCCAATAGCAATAGCCCAAGGTGCCGGTGACAGCGCAGGGTATGGATTTGTATATTTCTTAGGCTTTTTAGCGCTAATTAGTATTAATTTAGGAATAATTAATCTTTTACCCTTACCGGTACTTGATGGCGGACACTTACTCTATTATGTTATAGAGCTTTTGACAGGAAAACCTGTTCCCGAAAATATTCAGGAAGTAGGATTCAAGTTTGGTGGTTTAGCGCTATTGGCATTAATGGCCATCGCTTTATTTAATGATTTTAGTCGAGTGTTAGGTTAGATATATAGTAATACGTGCTATGTGTTTAAAGGTGTAGTAATTATGCCTTGTAGCTTACAGCGTGCAATTATGCAGTGATAAGAAGAAGTAACAAAGTTAAATATATGATAATTAAAAAATTAGCCTATGCCGTTTTATTAGGCGCTTTAGGCACAACAGCACAAGCTGAGCAAGAATTTCAAATTGAAGATATTGAAGTAAAGGGCTTACAGCGTGTTGCTTTAGGTGCAGCCTTAACACATATTCCATTTAATGTTGGTGATACTTTAAATCAGTTTAGAATTTCGCAATCAATTAAAGCTTTATACAAATCAGGACATTTTAATGATATCCGCGCTTATCGTGATGGAAATCGAATAATTTACCGTGTCCGTGAGCGCGAAACTATCAGTGAAATTATCTTTGATGGTAATAGTGACTTAAAAGATGAGCAATTAACTGAAAGTCTAGATAGCAGTAATATTCGTGTCGGTGAAACACTTGATCGCACTGTGATTTCAGGTATTGAAACAGGACTTGAAGATTTTTATCACAGTGTTGGTAAATACAATGCTGATGTTTCTGCAACGGTTACTCATTTACCTAGAAATCGCGTGAACCTTAAGTTTACCTTTACCGAAGGTGATGCCGCAGCAATCAAGCAAATAAATATTATTGGTAATGAAGTTTTTACTGACGCTCAGTTATTAGAAAAAGTTGAGTTAACTTATGATTCGCCATGGTGGGACTTTATGGCGCAAGATAGATATCAAAAGCAAACATTGCAAGGTGATATCGAAACGATTACTAGTTATTACTTAGATCGCGGCTACCTTCGCTTTAAAGCTGACTCAACCCAAGTTTCTATGACGCCGGATAAAGAATCGGTTTATATAGCGTTAAATATTACAGAAGGTGACACCTATACTATTAGTGATGTTGAATTCATTGGTGATATGGCTGGCTTTGAGAAAACAATTAGAGCTATTAATCCATTACAAGTTGATAGTTTATATAATGGTGCAGAAATTACCTATACCGAAGAAGTTATCAGTAAATTTTTAGGTCGTTTCGGTTATGCTTATCCAAAAGTAACAACCATCCCAGAGATCAACGATGAAGATAAAACGGTAAAATTATCGATATCAATTGACCCAGGAAAGCGTATTTATGTAAATAAAATCAACTTTAGTGGTAACCATGTTACAGCAGATAAAGTACTGCGCCGTGAAATGCGTCAAATGGAAGGGGCGTGGTTGTCAAATAACTTAGTTGAGCATTCTAAAGCCCGTTTGTCTCGTTTGCCTTATATGGAAACAGTTAATTTTGAAACAAAACAGGTGTCAGGCGAAGATGACATTGTTGATGTTGACTTCAATGTTAAAGAACAAGCGTCAGGTTCTTTTAGTGCCGGTATTGGTTACGGTGACTCAACAAGCTTAAGCTTGAATGCAGGTATTCAACAAGATAACTTTTTAGGTACTGGTAACCGTTTAGGCTTATCTCTAAATACAAACGCTTATTCAAATAGTGCGAGTGTTTCTTATACCGACCCTTACTTCACCGTTGATGCAGTATCACTGGGTGGTCAAATATTCTATCAAGCATTTGATGCCGGTAATGCTAACTTGGTTGACTATAATAATAAAACTTATGGTCTTGGGCTGACTTGGGGTTTCCCTATCAATGAGTATATAAGAGTTAATTTTGGTGTAGGCTTTAAGAGTAATGAAATCACTTCATTAGAAACCTATGAACAAATTCAAACTTTTTATGACTTACATGCTGATCCAAATGATCTGGGTGGTCAATTATCCTTTAAAAACTATGATTTAAATGCAGGTATTACACGCTCTACTTTAAACCGTGGTACTTTTCCTTCAGCAGGTTCGCAGCAAAGCTTATCTGTTAAAGTGACAACGCCTAACTCATCTGATGTTCAGTACTTTAAACTTAATCTTGATACTAAGTTTTACTTTCCTTTAACAAGAGATCAGCGCTGGACAGTACTGGCTAGATTGCAGCTAGGTTATGGTAACGGTTATGGTAAAGTAAATGGGAATGACCAGTTATTACCATTTTGGGAAAACTTTAGAGCTGGTGGTGCAGATACCTTACGTGGTTTTGAAAATAATACCGTGGGACCACGAGCTATTTTCCGTTATCCTACTAACCTTGATGGTACACCTAACACAACAGGAAGTGGTGCGTGTTGTTTAGGTCCAAATCATGATTATATTGAAATTTCACCACGTTCAATTGGTGGTAATGCTATCGCAGTAGGTGGTGTAGAACTGATTGTGCCAACACCATTTTTAGATGAAAGTTACGCAAATAGTGTGCGCACCAGTTTATTCGTTGATGTGGGTAATGTTTGGGATACTGAATTTGATATTAATGATTATAAAGATTTAGCGGCTAAACAATCTGCTAAAATTGATGATTATTCTGAAATTGGAAGATATCGTGCATCGGGTGGTTTATCAATTCAATGGTTATCACCCATGGGACCAATGGTATTTAGCTTTGCTAAAACAATAAAAGAAGAAGCTGATGATGATACCGCGTTCTTCACATTTAATATCGGAAAAACTTTTTAAATTTATCTACCCAATGAGTACGTTTAGCTGTTATTTTGGTTGAACAAAGAATTAAAATATAAAATAAAATGGAATAAGAGGAAAACACATTGAACAAATTTATTAAATCTATGGTAGTTACCGCAACAGCATCAACATTATTGTTGGCAAGCAGTGCAATGGCATTTGAGAAAAAAATTGCGGTTGTAAATGTGCAAGAAGCTATTAATCAAATTCCTCAATCAGCAGTGCTAATGCAAACGTTAGAAGCTGAATTTAAAGATGAAAAAGCGGTTATCGAACAATTACAAAAAGATCTTACTTTTGAAGATGAAAATTTAAAGCGTAATGGTTCGTTAATGAGTGAAAAAGAAACAAAAGCATTACAAGCTAAGATGAATAACTTGTATCAGCAATATCAAGCTAAAGTTAAAGTATTTCAGCAAAAAGTTGCTCAACGAAAAAATATTGAAACTAATAAGCTTTATGCTTTAGTTACTCAAGTAGTTGATAATATCGCTGCTAAAGAAAAATATGACTTGGTACTTTCTAAACAAGCGGTGATCTTTTCTAAGCCTGCTATGAATATAACAAACAAAGTTGTAGAGCAAGTAAGTAAGCTTAAGTAATTTTTGCTTCATTAATCAAAGATAGAGACACTATGAAATACACCCTTGCTGATATTGCCAAACATATTAATGCAGAATTAGTTGTTGTACCCTCGTCAGAAACTAATGGTGCTGATATAACTGTCAGCGGTTTGGCTACGTTAGCCAATGCAAAAGCGGGACAAGTTGCCTTTTTAGCAAATAGTAAGTATGTATCTCAGTTGAGCGAAACAAAAGCCAGTGCGGTAATTATTTCACCTGAAGCATTACCTCAGTGTCCTACTACTGCTTTAGTGATGGATAACCCCTATATGGGGTATGCTCTGCTAGCAAACCTACTTGATACAACTCCCGCTGTTGCTAAAGGTATTCATAGCAGTGCGGTAATCGCTGATGATGTAACAATAGGTACTAATGTTTCAATTGGTGCAAATACTGTTATTGAAGCAGGTGTTAATCTTGGCGATAACGTTAGTATTGGCGCCGGTTGTTTCATAGGTGAACAAGCGACTATTGGTAAAGATACTAAGCTTTGGGCTAACATTAGCATTTATCACCGTGTTATAATCGGTGAAGCCTGTTTGATTCAAGCGAATACAGTTATTGGATCAGACGGTTTTGGTTATGCTCCGGTCAATAAGCAATATAAATGGCATAAGATCCCTCAGCTTGGCAGTGTCGTTATTGGCGATCATGTTGAAATTGGCGCTAGTACAACAATCGATCGTGGGGCACTAGAAAACACTATAATTAAAGATGGTGTTATTCTTGATAACCAAATACAAATTGCCCATAACGTTGTGATAGGCGAAAATACAGCAATGGCAGCTTGCAGCGTTATTGCAGGTAGCACTGTTATTGGAAAAAACTGTACTATTGCTGGTCTTGTTGGCATTAATGGACACATTAACGTTGCTGATAATTGTGTTTTTACTGGCATGGCTATGGTTACTAAAGACATTACTAATGCGGGGGTATACTCATCAGGTATGCCAGTTGCACCTAATCGAGATTGGAATAAAACCAATGCTAAAATAAAACGATTAGATAGTTTGATACAGCGCGTAAAAGAGTTAGAAACTCTTGTAAAAAAATAACCTAAATAAATCAGTTGCTAATTAATAATAAAAACAAAGCGCTGAACCGAATTAATTGTTCTAAATTCCTTAATAATAGAATTAGCACAAAGTAAAGTAAGGGACACTCTTTTGGAAAACCTTGAAACAGAAAACACTGCGGTTGAAAGACAACTAAAACCAATAGCACTTAATGAAATTAAAACGCTGATACCTCACAGGTATCCAATGCTGTTAGTGGATAAAGTGGTTGATCATGAACCGAGAAAATACTTACATGCAATTAAAAATGTAACGATTAATGAACCTATTTTTACTGGTCACTTCCCAGAAGCTGCCATATTTCCAGGTGTATTAATTTTAGAAGCATTGGCACAAGCTACGGGTATTCTTGGCTTTAAAAGTACAGATGTACGTGAAGAAAATGAAATGTATTTATTTGCTTCTATTGATAAAGCCCGTTTTAAACAACCTGTTTTACCTGGCGATACTATGCACTTGCATGTTGAATTTATAAAAGAACGTCGCGGTATGTGGAAATTTTATGGTGAAGCCAAAGTTGATGGTAAAGTTGTTTGTTCAGCTGATTTAATGTGTGCTAGACGCGCTTTATAATACTCTCTTTGTTACTTTACTTTGAAATTTTAGCGTAAAAGTACAGAGTGATTCTCATCATTCATGTACTTTTTCATTTCAAGTAAACTCTACAGCTAACCATTAAACTGTGTAAGTTGTAATAACCCTCTACATCAAAAGATTTATCTAAGGTGCCTGTTATGATACACCCACAAGCGATTATTGAGCCGGGAGCTGTCATTGGAAAGAATGTTACAATCGGCCCATGGACTTATATTGCTAGTTCTGTTGAAATTGGTGATGACTGTGAAATCAGTTCACATGTAATTATTAATGGTCCAACGAAAATAGGCAAAGGCAATCGTATTTTTCAATTTGCGAGTATTGGTGAAGATTGCCAAGATTTAAAATATGCAGGTGAAAAAACAGAACTCATCATTGGTGATAATAATACTTTTCGTGAATGTTGTACTATTCATCGTGGCACAATACAGGATAATAGTTTAACTCAAATAGGTAGTGACAACTTGTTTATGGCCTATGCACATGTTGCTCATGATTGCATGGTAGAAGACAACTGTATTATGGCAAATAATGCATCAATTGCTGGTCATGTTCATGTAGGTAGTCATGTAATCATTGGTGGAATGTCAGGCGTTCATCAATTCTGTCATATTGGTGCTCACAGCTTTATTGCAGCAAATGCGCTAGTGTTAAAAGATGTGCCTGCATACGTGATGGCATCAGGACATCCGGCTAAACCATTTGGTTTAAATACTGAAGGTATGAAGCGAAGAGGCTTTGCTAGCGAAAGTATTTTGTCGATTAAACGAGCTTATAAAGAGGTTTATCGTAAAAAACAATCTATTGAAGATGCATTGTCAGCTATTACAGAACAAAGCATAGTTACTTCTGAACTTGAATTATTTACAAATTCAATTAAAAACTCAACACGTGGCATTATACGCTAATGCTAAATTACTAGGTTTTACCTAGGAATTAATGTCTATGAATTAACGCGTGGGATTTAACTTCGTGGCAATATCTCAACAAAACAATATCTTCCTATCTGAACCAGTGTTCGCCATTGTCGTTGGTGAACACTCTGGCGACACCCTTGGTGCAGGCCTTATGGTTGCACTACAAAAACAATTTCCAAACGCAAAGTTTATCGGCATTGGTGGCGATAAAATGATAAAGCTGGGCTTTGAAAGTCTTTTTGCTATGGATGAATTAGCAGTAATGGGGATTGTTGAAGTACTCGGTCGCATTCGTCGACTGCTTTATGTTAGAAAAACTTTGGTAGAATATTTTAGCGCTAACCAACCTGATGTGTTTATTGGCATTGATGCGCCTGATTTTAATATTGGTTTAGAATTGCGTCTGAAAGCTAAAAATATAAAAACCGTCCATTATGTTAGCCCTTCAGTTTGGGCATGGCGTGAAAAGCGCATCTTTAAAATAGCTAAAGCAACAGATATGGTGTTGTCATTGTTACCATTTGAAAAAGCTTTTTATGATAAGCACCAGGTGCCTTGTACTTTTGTTGGTCATCCGCTAGCTGATGATATCCCTATGACTAATGATAAAGTTCAAGCAAGGGATGAATTGAACTTACCTCATACAACTAAGGTGTTAGCATTAATGCCAGGAAGTCGAGGGGGGGAGCTTTCTCGTTTATTAGCCCCTTTTTTTGCTAGTGCTGAACAATTACAGCAAGAGGATGAAAACTTAATTCTTGTTGCTCCTATGGTTAGTGAAAAGCGTGCGCAGCAGTTTGACAAAATGAAAGCCGAAATTGCACCTAATTTAGCTGTGCACGTTATTATTGATAAAACACAAGCAGTAATGGCAGCCAGTGACTGTTTATTAACAGCATCGGGTACGGTGACTTTAGAGGCCGCTTTAATTAAACGGCCTATGGTTATTTGCTATAAATTTAATTTGTTAACTTATTGGCTAGCAAAGTGGCTAGTAAAATTACAATGGTTTTCACTGCCAAATTTATTAGCAAATAAAACGTTGGTACCAGAATTACTACAAGATGAAGTCTGTGCTGAACAAATAGTTCCCTTGGTTAAAGAGCGCCTGTATCAAGATCAAACTCAGTTAAATGATAGTTTCATTACAATACATCAAGAGCTTAAATGTAATGCTAGTGAACAAGCTGCTAATGCCGTGATTGCTATACTTCCTTCTGTTTTTAAGGGTAAAGCGTAATTACCATGCCTAAGATGAACATGCCTAAAAATAATATGCCTAAGAAAAAAATACTTCCTCCTTTTGAATATCCCATTGCTTATTGTATTGCTGGAGTTGATGAAGTTGGGCGAGGCCCCTTGGTTGGTGATGTGGTAACTGCAGCTGTTATTTTAGATCCCGACAACCCTATTGATGGTTTGATGGATTCAAAGAAACTCTCTGAAAAAAAACGTGCGTTGTTATCAGAAGAAATTAAAGAAAAAGCAATTGCTTGGTCAGTAGGCAGGGCAAGTCCTGAAGAAATTGATACCTTAAATATTCTCCATGCCACGATGTTAGCAATGCAACGAGCTGTTCAAGGATTAGCCGTGTCACCAGATCATATTCTAGTTGATGGTAATCGTACGCCTAGTTTTGCTAATGAGCAGGGTGCTATTAACAGTCAAGCGGTAGTTAAAGGTGATGATCGTGTTGCTGAAATTAGTGCTGCATCAATTATTGCTAAAGTGACTCGTGATGACGAGATGATCGCCCTTGATAAGCTCCATCCAGAATATGGCTTTGCTAAACATAAAGGTTATCCAACAAAAGTGCATTTAGAAAAAATAATTGAGCTCGGTGTGCTTGATTGTTATCGTCAAAGCTTTAAACCTGTAGCTAAAGTGTTAGGGCTAATAAATGAATGAAGAAATGACCTCTGACACGATTAAAGAGGAGCAAAGCCAAGAGCCTAGTTTTATTCATTTACGTGTGCATAGTGACTATTCAATGTGTGATGGCTTGAAGAAAGTCAAACCTATCATTGCATGTGCTGCTGAACTAAATATGCCAGCATTAGCACTAACTGATCAAACAAACTTATGCGGCTTGGTAAAGTATTATCATGCAGCTCATGGTGCTGGAATTAAGCCTATTATTGGCTGTGATTTTTGGGTGCGTAGTGATGAATTAGGCGATGAACTCTCTCGTTTAGTTATTTTAAGTAGTAATAATACTGGTTACAAAAACTTAACTGAACTTATCTCGAAAGCTTATATGCGCGGACACCTGCAAAATAAAGCCGTAATTGATAAAGAGTGGCTAATCGAATTTAAAGAAGGTTTGATCATATTATCGGGCGCAAGAGAAGGTGATATTGGTAAAGCCTTATTAAAAGGTAACAATGGACTCGCCTTGCAAATGCTTGATTTTTATCAATGCCATTTTAATGATTGTTTTTATGTTGAATTGATTCGTACTGGGAGAAATGACGAAGAGAACTATCTCCATCTTGCAGTCGAGTTTGCTGCTACGCATAGCTTACCAGTTGTTGCTACCAACGAAGTGATGTTCTTATCTCCAGATAATTTTGATGCACATGAAATTCGTGTTGCAATTCATGATGGATACACACTTGATGATAAGCGTCGCCCTAAGCGTTATAGCTCAGAGCAATATTTGCGCTCTCAGGAGGAAATGTGTGAACTCTTTAGTGATATTCCAGAAGCATTAGCCAATACAGTAGAAATAGCTAAACGTTGCAACGTAACTGTACGTTTAGGTGAATATGTATTACCAGATTTTCCCACTGAAGGTTTAGAAATTAATGATTACTTTATTAAGGTTTCTGAAGAAGGCTTAGAAAGGCGCTTAACAAAGTTATTCGATAGAGAAGCAGATAATTTTGCTGAAATACGACAACCGTATGATGAACGACTGAAAGTTGAATTAGAAGTTGTTAATAACATGGGATTTCCCGGTTACTTCTTAATTGTAATGGAATTTATTCAATGGAGTAAAGATAACAATATACCCGTTGGTCCGGGTCGAGGATCGGGTGCAGGTTCTTTAGTTGCTTACGCATTAGATATTACCGATCTTGATCCACTTGAATACGATTTATTATTTGAGCGCTTCTTAAACCCTGAGCGGGTATCAATGCCGGATTTCGATATCGATTTCTGTATGGATAGACGTGATGAAGTTATTGATCATGTTGCAGAGTTATATGGCCGAGATGCGGTATCGCAAATTATTACCTTTGGTACTATGGCGGCAAAAGCGGTAATTCGCGATGTTGGTCGTGTACTTGGTCACCCTTATGGTTTTGTTGATCGAATTTCAAAACTTATTCCACCTACGCCGGGTATGACCTTATCAAAGGCTTTTGAAGAAGAGCCAAAGCTTCCTGAAGTATACGCACAAGATTCTGAAGTTAAAGATTTGATTGATATGTGTCGTATTTTGGAAGGTACGACACGTAATGCGGGTAAACATGCTGGTGGTGTTGTTATTTCGCCAACAACTATTACTGATTTTGCTCCTCTATATTGTGATGATGAAGGCAAAAACCCGGTAACCCAGTTTGATAAAAATGACGTTGAAGATGCAGGCTTAGTTAAATTTGATTTCTTAGGATTAAGAACCCTAACTATTTTGCAGTGGGCCATTGAAATGGCTGATGAAAAACTGCTGAAAGCGGGCCAAGAGCCTATTGATATAACAACGATCAACTTAGAAGATCCCGCAAGTTTTAAGGTCTTACTTGCCTCACAAACTACTGCTGTCTTCCAGTTAGAGTCTAGCGGTATGAAGTCGCTAATTGATAAACTTAAACCCGATTGCTTTGAAGATATTATTGCATTGGTGGCATTATTTCGTCCTGGGCCATTACAATCAGGCATGGTTGATAACTTTATTGAGCGTAAGCATGGACGTGAAGAAGTCAGTTATCCTGATGCAACTTGGCAGCATATTGATTTAAAACCCGTATTAGAACCTACTTACGGCATTATTTTATATCAAGAGCAAGTAATGCAAATAGCGCAGGTACTTGCAGGTTACTCATTGGGCGGTGCGGATATGCTACGTCGAGCCATGGGTAAGAAAAAGCCAGAAGAGATGGCAAAGCAACGTGCAGGTTTTGAGCAAGGCGCAATAGATCGCGGAGTTGATGGCGAGCTAGCAATGAAAATTTTCGATTTAGTTGAAAAATTTGCTGGTTACGGTTTTAACAAATCTCATTCTGCTGCTTACGCTTTAGTTTCATATCAAACACTCTGGATGAAAACACATTTCCCTGCGCCTTTTATGGCGGCAGTTATGTCAGCAGATATGGACAACACTGAAAAAGTCGTTATTTTAGTTGATGAATGTGAAAATATGGGCATTGACTTATTACCACCTGATGTGAATGCTGGCCAATATAAGTTTACTGTTAATGATGATAATCAAATAGTCTATGGTATTGGTGCAGTTAAAGGGGTGGGTGAAGGCCCAATTGAAGCTATTATTGCGGCTCGTTTAGCGGGAGGCCCCTTTACTGATTTGTTCGATTTATGTGCCCGTTTAGATTTGAAGAAAACAAATAAGCGAGTGCTAGAGAAATTAATAAAATCAGGCGCAATGGATGCGTTAGGGCCGACCTATAAACTAACCTCAGATGGTAAAGATTTACCTCATAGAGCGGCATTGTTTGAGACGCTTCCCGAAGCAATGAGAGCAGCAGATCAACATGCAAAAGCTGAGGCTATTGGTCAAAATGATCTTTTTGGCTTAATTAACGATGAACAAACAGATTCTCGCCAAAGTTTCAAAAATGTGAAAAAATGGCCAGAAGAAGTATGGCTTGATGGTGAAAAAGAAACCTTAGGTTTATACTTAACGGGCCATCCGATAAATCGCTATTTAAGTGAAATTAAAAAGTATGCTTCTAACCGATTAGTTAGTATGCAACCAACTGGTCGAGATAGACAAGCTGTTGCCGTTGGTTTGGTGATCGGTGTCCGCATTTTGGTTAATAAACGAGGTCGTCGATGGGCATTAGTTACATTGGATGATAAAAGTGCTCGAATGGATATTCGTTTATTTCCTGATGATTACGATAGGTTTTCTGAACTACTTGAAACTGATGCTATATTAGTTTGTAGTGGACAGGTCAGCTTTGATGATTACTCAGGAGGGAATACAATGACTGCCCGAGATATCATGACGATAACTGACGCCAGAGAAAATTATGTAACTTCCCTAGATATAAACGTTAATAGGGCAACAATTAATAATGATTTTATTGAGCAATTTACACAAATATTAACACCTCACAAAGAAGGAACTTGTCCTGTTAGAGTTTTTTATCAGCGAGAAGAAGCTCGCGGCATGCTAGAACTTGGCGTACAATGGCGAGTATCACCAGCTGATGTGTTATTATATGATTTAAAAGAGTTATTAGGTGAAGAGAGTATCACCTTACAATTCAAATAATTAAAATAAATTAGCTAATTTTTATATGAAATTAACAGTTATTAGCATTTATACTAATAACTAAGTCACGTACAAATTTTGGTACATTTTTTAGGTACAGAGAAACATATGTCATTAAATTTTTTAGATTTTGAACAACCTATTGCTGAACTTAATGCAAAAATTGAAGAACTTGAGTTAGTTAATACAGGCCAAGAACTCGATCTTGATTTAGAAGAGCAAATAGCGCAATTACGTGAAAAAAATAAAGAGCAAACTAAAAAAATATTTGCAGATTTAGACCCATGGCAAACGGCAAGGGTAGCTCGTCATCCACAGCGTCCTTATACGCTTGATTACTTACCACGTATTTTTACTGAATTTGACGAATTAGCCGGTGATCGTGCTTATGCTGATGATAGCGCTATTGTTGGTGGTACAGCTCGCTTAGATGGCAAACCTGTAATGATAATTGGTCATCAAAAGGGGCGTGCAACAGCAGAAAAAGTAAAACGTAATTTTGGTATGCCTAGACCTGAAGGCTACCGTAAAGCTTTACGTTTGATGGAAATGGCAGAGCGATTTAATATGCCAATTATTACCTTTATTGATACACCGGGTGCTTATCCTGGAATTGGCGCTGAAGAGCGTGGACAAAGTGAAGCAATTGCTCGTAACTTAAAAGTGATGGCTCGTTTATCTGTTCCTATTGTGTGTACTGTTATTGGTGAAGGTGGATCTGGTGGTGCTTTAGCTATTGGTGTTGGTGATAAGGTTAATATGCTTCAGTATTCTACTTATTCTGTTATTTCTCCAGAAGGTTGTGCATCAATCTTATGGAAAACAGCAGAAAAAGCATCTACAGCTGCTGAAGCAATGGGAATTACGGCAAAACGCATAAAAGAATTAGAGCTAATTGATAGTATCGTTGAAGAGCCATTAGGTGGAGCACATCGTGATATGGATCAAATGGCTGCTATGCTTAAAGAAGCATTGAAAACTGATCTAGCTGAGTTAGAAGGTTTATCTCATGATGAATTAATAGAAAAGCGTTATGACAAACTCATGTCATTTGGTTACTGTTAATTTTTAGCTAGATACAAGTCTATTTAGTATCAAATGACGATATCTATTGAGTCTGCACTATTAAGTGTTATCAACAACTACAAGAGTATTCCTCTGGTTGTTGCCTATAGCGGTGGTGTAGACTCTCAAGTGTTATTGCATGCCATAGCAAAACTGTGGCATGCAAAAAAAATCACCAATCCGATAACTGTTTGTCATGTTAACCATGGCTTAAGTGAAAATGCTACAAGCTGGCAAAACTTTGCGCAGCAAACATGTCTAAAGTTAAACATCCCCTTTGTCGCTAGGCAAGTTAGTATTCAACTACAAGCTCAAAAATCATTAGAAGCCTTAGCTCGAGATGCTAGATATAAGGTTTTACAATCCCTATATAAAGAACAATCATTAGTTATAACGGGTCATCATCGTGATGATCAGGCTGAAACCTTTCTGCTTGCCCTGAAAAGGGGCTCTGGCTTAAAAGGCTTGTCAGCTATGGCCGATGAATCTTTACATGGTAAAGATATTTTTATGAGACCCTTACTAGATATTTCGCGTAAAGAGATTGTGAACTATGCAAAAGAGCAGAAGCTTACTTGGGTTGAAGATGAATCTAATTGTGATACTCAGTTTGATCGTAACTTTATTCGACAAAAAGTAATGCCATTACTTTCTGAGCGCTGGCCAAGCATTACGCAAACGATTAACCGTAGCAGTAGTCTTTGTTCAGAAGGACAATCGTTATTAGATGAATTGGCAGAACAAGACTTACAAAGTTGTCAATTAACAAAGCAGAGCTTGTCAGTAAACATACTATCAAGCTTATCAATAGCTCGGTTCAATAATTTAATAAGGTATTTTTTAGCGCAGCATAACTGTTTAATGCCAAGTGCTGAGCAATTACGCCAAGTGCATCAACAATTACTTGCTGATGAGAATAAAAATCCTGAAATTAGCGTGGCAAATAATTACTTACGCCGTTATAGAGATGGCTTATATTTAACGCGTGATTTAACTGATGTCAGTAGTTGGGCAATTAATATTAATCAGTTAGACGTACACTTAGATAAAGCGGTTAATGTAGTTGAATTGCCAGATAATCTAGGGCAGATTATTTTCAGCTGTAATCAGCAAGATAATCTTAGCGGTTTATGTCAAAATCTCTCTCTTCCACACAGTACTGATAATATAACGCTGAAATTTTGTCATACTAATCCAACCTGCTTACCTGATTACAGAAACCATTCACGTAGTTTAAAAAAAATCTTGCAAGAGCTTAATATTCCCCCTTGGCAACGCAAGCGTATCCCCTTCCTTTATTACGGTGATACGTTAGTTGCTGCCATTGGCTATTTTGTTTGTAAAAACTTTTTAGCTAAAAAAAATGAGCCTTCTATTAATGTTCATTGGAAGCAGAAATAGAAAACTCATATTTTGAGATTAAAATAACTAACTTTTTAGCTGAAATTGTTACTTATAAACTCATTGCATTGATAGTTAATATTAAATCATTATTTTGTTAAGTGATGTGAAATAGTTGCTGAAAATACAACATCAGTAGAGCTATTAAGTGCTGTTTCAGCTGAATCTTGTATTACACCAATAATAAAGCCAATCGCTACAACCTGCATTGCGATATCTTCTTCTATGCCAAATAAACCACACGCTAGTGGAATTAATAGTAATGATCCTCCTGCAACACCAGATGCACCACAAGCAGAAATTGAAGCAACAATAGATAATAAAATTGCTGTTCCAAAATCTACTTCTATTTGTAAGCTGTGAGCTGCTGCAAGTGTTAATACAGTTATTGTTATCGCTGCACCAGCCATATTAATAGTAGCCCCCAAAGGAATCGATACTGAGTATGTATCCTCATGTAAATTAAGTTTTTTACAAAGAGCCATATTCACGGGAATGTTGGCTGCTGAACTGCGAGTAAAAAATGCGGTGATTCCAGATTCTCGAAGACAAGTAAAAATAAGAGGGTATGGATTTTTTTTGGTAACTAAAAAAACAATAAGCGGATTGACTATCAGCGCAATGATCAGCATTGCACTTAATAAAACTGCCACTAAATGGCTATATTCAGCTAAAGCATTAAAACCCGTTTCTGCTATGGTATTGGCAACAAGACCAAAAATACCAATAGGTGCAAAACGAATAACTATTCTAACAATACTTGAAATGGCTTCACTAAAATCATGCACAGTATTTTTAGTTTGGCTGTTTGCATGTTTTAACGAAAAGCCTAGACCAAGACCCCAAGCTAATACGGCAATAAAATTTCCATTAGCAATGGCACTGATTGGATTCTCCACGACTTTATAAGCTAACGTTGTTAATACTTCACCTAAACCTTGAGGAGGGTTAGCATTAGGGCTTAGTAGATCTAGGGTTAATGTAGTTGGAAATAGAAAGCTTAAAACCACGGCAACAAAAGCAGCACTTAAAGTGCCAATGAAATATAAACCGATAATAGGCTTTAACTCAGCATCACTATTAACCTTCTGGTTAGCAATGCTAGAAGCGACGAGTACAAAAACCAAAATAGGTGCAACAGCTTTTAAGGCACCAACAAATAAATTACCAAGTATTGAAAATGACTTAGCTAATTCAGGGCTAATTATTGCGAGTAGGGTAGCCAAAATTATGGCAATAATGATTTGCGATATTAAACCTAAGGACATTATCTTTGAAAGTGCTGAAGTGTTTTTTAGCGCGCTATTTGGTGCTGTCATACGGACGTTTACCTAATTATAATATTTATAGGCTGATTTTTATCATTGAAGAACCTATTTGTCTACTGATACTAATTGAATAACTATAAAGGTTTATACCGTAGCATTCTGTGAAAAGAATGATTATGTAGTAATTGTGAATCTATATTCTAGAATAGACGTAACTCGTAGTTAGTGCTCTCTTATAACAGAAAAATTTAAAGCCAAAAGGTGAACATTTTGAAGGTTATTTTATCTACTTAACCATTATGTTAATTAATACTATTAGCTGTTTGTTAGCATTTATTGAGAATAGCTAGCATGTTACAATTGTGTTATTAGAATTTAGTATGTTTTGTTTTTAATTAGGAATAACCATGGCAACCGAACAAGCTTTGCAACAACGTAGTAATAATAGCTGTGAACTTTGTACAGCAACAGACAATTTATCAGTATTTCCTGTACCTCCTACAAGTGATTTAAGTGCGCAGCAATGTGTATATATTTGTGAAAACTGTCAATCTCAAATTGAAGGAAGTAAAACCTTAGACGTAAACCACTGGCGCTGCTTAAACGATAGTATGTGGAATCAAGAACCTGCTGTGCAAGTTGTTTCGTATCGTATGCTACATAAACTTTCAACTGAAAGTTGGGCACAAGACGCACTTGAAATGATTTATCTAGAAGATGATGTAAGAACTTGGGCAGAGCAGGGTATAGCAGCAGAGCAAACAGGTGGTCCAACACGTGATAGTAATGGGGCAGAGTTACAAGAAGGTGACAATGTAACCTTGATTAAAGATCTTAAAGTAAAAGGTGCTAATTTTACCGCTAAACAAGGGACTATGGTTCGTGGTATTTCGTTAACAGATAA
The DNA here is from genome assembly GCA_913061365.1 of uncultured Colwellia sp. Lineage (GTDB taxonomy): Bacteria > Pseudomonadota > Gammaproteobacteria > Enterobacterales > Alteromonadaceae > Colwellia. The sequence continues at coordinate 1,268 of CAJXUT010000023.1, read as the reverse complement.
TCCTGAGCATATAGAAGGTAAGGTTAATGGAACACGTATTGTTTTAGTGGCGGCCTATTTGAAAAAAGCATAGTAGTAAGACTTTGTTAACTGTATTTAGCTGCGAATAAGTACCTAACAAAGTTACTGTTTTACCTCTATTGTTTAAAACCAACGTCGAACGTTTTTACAATAATTTTGATAGTCATTAGGAAATAGCCTGTCTAACACTTCTTCTTCGGGCTTTATTTGAAAACGAGTGATGTACCAAATAAATAGAGGTATAACCGTAAAGCAGGTTAAATTTTTAAGATAAATAGCTAAAGCTAATAGAGTTAATACTAACGCTAAATACATAGGATTACGTGAGTAAGCATAAATACCAGAATTAACTACTTTACTTGTTTTTTCAGGAGTATGAGGGTGATAAGTCGTTTTATGCTTACGAAAATCATGCAATGCCAATGTAGCGATAATAGCAGATGTTACTATCAGTAATATGATGACTGGCATTTGAAATAAAAAAGAAAAATAATATTGAGGAAGGAAGTGGGCTAAAGCAAACATCATACTTGCACAAATTACTAATTGTACAGGAGGGATGACTTTTAATGCTAAGTTCATATATTACTTGCCATAGAATTGTTTAATCAAGTAATTTTACTTCTGGATTAAACTGTCTTTAAATGATTTAGATATGTACTTATTTTGTTTAAGCCACATCCATGTGACTTAAAATATATAGCAATTCTTTATTATAGGTTATCTACTCTATACTCTTCACACGCAATTTTGTCTTCACACTCACCATATAAATATAAGCTGTGGTTAGTTAGTGTTATTTTATGTGACTTAGCAATATCTGATTGTCTTTGTTCAATAATATCATCTTCAAACTCGACAACCTTGCCGCATTTTAGACAAACTAAATGGTCATGATGTTTTTTATGTGCAAGTTCAAAAACAGACTTTCCACCTTCAAAATGATGACGAGTAACAATACCAGCATCGTCAAATTGGTTTAATACGCGATAGACTGTTGCTAAACCAATTTCTTCATTTTGCTCTAATAAGATTTTATAAACATCTTCAGCACTAATATGCTGATTCTTTGGATCTTGCAAGATCGTTAAAATTTTAATACGTGGCAAGGTAATTTTTAATCCAGCTCTTTTAAGTTCTTCGTTTTGATCTGCCATGTAACTATGTCTCTAAAGGTAATAATATATAAAAGTATAAGCTGTCTCTTATACACATCTGACGCTGCCGACGAAGAGGATAGTGTAGAT
>CAJXUT010000022.1 GCA_913061365.1 uncultured Colwellia sp. | reverse complement strand
ATACGAGATTCCTCTACGTCTCGTGGGCTCGGAGATGTGTATAAGAGACAGATGACAAAGTTAATCTGGAACGAAGGAATGAGTGTTGGCATTGATGCTATTGATGAGGATCATAAACAGATTATCTCAATACTTGCAAAGTTGACTTCAGCTGAGCATGGTGAGGCATCTGCTGATGCCATTGAAGCAATATTTATGGAGTTAGAGCAATATGTTATTTTACATTTTGCTAGAGAAGAAGCTTTATTAGCAAAAGTTGACTATGCTGATCTTAAAGCGCATAAAGCAAGTCATCAAAAATTTATTGATAAACTGCCTAAATTAAAAGAAGAGTGGTTAACAAAGGATTGTTTAGCATGCAGTGAGAAAATCACCTCATTTTTATACCGATGGATTGTTAATCATATTTTGGTTGATGATTTAGATTATGCCTCAAGTGTGTACAAGCTCTCTGATAAAGCAAAGCGTGCAGAGGCTGAAAACCAACCAAAACCTTCTATTATTGCTAAGGTGTCGCATAGCCTTTCTCAAAAAATCAAGCTAAGCCATCGCATCTTTTTTACAACACTTTTACCTGTTTTCGGCGTACTCCTGTTAAGTTTTTTTATCTTAATAAATAATAACAAAGACTATAAAAATGTTTCTCTCATTGTAGAGTTGAACGATGTTATTATGCATATAAATGATATTACTCATTCACTGCAAGCTGAAAGAGGCCTTTCAAGTGGTGTAACAAGTTCAAATTATCAAAGCCTTCATGAGCAACTAGAAACTCGCCGCTTGATAACAGATCAGGGCATATCAACATTTTTAACCTTACTTGCAAGTGATCTAGCTCCTACAATGCAAGCAAATATTCACGACTACTCTGATGATGTACCAAAAGAACTATTAAAACTCAAAAGCTATAGAACTCAACTAGATAATAGAACAGCTTCTTTTAATGATATATATCATTCATATACCAACCTTATTGAACGATTGCTTTTTGTTTCTGAAAATCTCGCGCAAATTGAAATGACATCTCGATTAGCAAATGACATATCAGCCATTAATGCAATATTACTTTTTAAAGAATACATGGGACAAATTCGAGCAATCGGAATGAACGCAGTTACAGTTGAAGAACGTGATTTACGTAATCACTTTAATTTGAGCATACTTATTGGTAAACAATTGAATGCTCTACATGTATTTCAATATTCTGCAAGTGATAAGCAAAAAGCTTTATGTGAAAAGTACTGTAATACTGATGCCCATCGACAGATATTAATCGAACGCTTTTCAAAAATAATGAATGATGACTCATTGGAAAATCGAGGCAAGGATTGGTTTGACTTAATGTCGACAGATATTGATAAACTTAAAATATTATCAGATGAGTTACTTGTACACTTTATGGATGAAGTGGAGGTGGAAAGAAAAAATTTAGAAATAAAATCATATCTAATCTTCTTTTTATTAAGCCTTTTCTTGGTGAGCGCGATACTACTGTCAACAATATTAAATCATAGTATTATTGATCCTATTAGAAACATAACTAAGGCATTAGACAAAATGGCTCAAGGCAATAGAAGTATGCAATTTAGAAAATCTATTGGTTTTGATGAAATAGGCGCAATGCAACTAGCTTATGAAAAATTAAGACGAAAATTATTACAAATTGATATATTTCAGGCGATTGTGAATCGTCAAAATAATGAAATAGAGTATAGAAAAATTCAGCAAGATCACTTTAAAACCTTAGCTTTTACCGATGCGTTAACTGGAGCTGTTAACCGTCATCAGTTTAATAAAGTTTTGGCTAAAGAAATTTCTCAGGCAGATCATAAAAAGTTACCCCTATCAATTATGTTGCTAGATATTGATAACTTTAAACGAGTTAACGATAACTATGGTCATGGTGTTGGTGACGAAGTTTTAATTCAGTTTTATCGAGCATGTGAAGAAACTGTTCGGGCAACGGATGTTGTTGCACGTATTGGTGGCGAAGAATTTGTTGTAATATTACCTCAAACACAAGCAAAAAATGCTTATCAATTTGCAGAGCGTTTACGAGAAAAAATTCAACAACTGGAAGTACGGGTTGATAACAATAAAATAGATTTAACAGTAAGCATTGGTGTTAGTCAGTGGAAAAAAGAAGCGTATTCATCAGCAGAAGAGTTTGTTGAAAGTGCAGATAAATTACTTTATCAAGCTAAAGATGGTGGAAGAAATAGAGTCATTATCTAACGATTTTAATAGCCTCACCTTACGTTAAGAATAATAAGGTAATTCTAATCAAAGCTGTGAAGAAATTATGATGGCATTGACTAGATAATATTGTAAGATCTCTATCAATATTTTAACAACCCCTTTAATTATTATTTATGCGCTTTATCAATACGTTCCTTCTTTTTTGTCTTCTATGTTCATTTTCAGCTTTTAGTACTGAAGAAACAACAGAGTACCGCCCTAAAATTGGTTTAGTTCTCAGTGGTGGGGGAGCAAAAGGGGCTGCCCATATTGGAGTTTTAAGAATAATTGAACAGCATAATATTCCAATTGATTATGTTGTGGGAACTAGCATTGGCTCTTATGTAGGTGGTTTATATGCATTAGGTTATAGCGTTGATGAAATTGAAAAAATAATGCTTAACCTTCCTTGGGATGAAAGTTACTCTGACTTTATTCCACGAGAGCTATTATCACTTAAAGATAAAAAGCATAGAGACCAATACAATATATCTTTTCGTCTTGGCTACAGCGACGGACAATTAAAAGCACCAAGTGGTTTGCTATTAGGTCAATCAGCTGGAAATTTACTTAAATACTCTACTGATGTTGTGGCGACAATAGATAGTTTTGATCACTTAGCTATTCCTTATCGTGCAATTGCAGCTAACTTAGCAACCGCAAAAACAGTTGTTATAAAAAAAGGTAGCATTACTAAGGCGATGAGAGCCTCTACCGCTGTACCTGGTGTTGTAGAGCCAGTAAGAATAGACGGTCAATTATTAGTTGATGGTGGTATCACTAATAACATGCCAATTGATGTGGTGAAAGCAATGGGGGCAGATATTGTTATTGCCGTTGATATTGGTTCACCATTACTGGATAAAAATGCTATCAATGATACGCTTGATGTTTTTGACCAGTTATCAAACATTTTAACGAACAATACTACATTGGCTCAAATGAAATATGTTTCAACACGAGATATATTAATTCGTCCAAAAATTGATAACTTAAGTACCACTGATTTTACAATAATGCCTGAAGCACTAAAGTTAGGCGAAAAAGCGGCGTTAGAAGCAAGTACTAAATTAAAGGGATTATCTGTCAGTCAACAAGAGTACGTTGATTATCAACAACAAAAGCAACACAAAAAACGTATTTTGTTTGATAGTTTCCTTCTTCCCATTATTGATATCGAATATCAAAATAATTCAAAAACAAATTTAGGTGTTATTCAAGAAAAGTTTGCTATCACAGTTGGGGAAATTGTCACTAAAGAACAATTACAATTAGCGATTAATAGAGTTTATGCCCTGAATGAATTTGAGCATGTTGCTGCTGAATTTGTTGACCTTCCTCAAGGACGAAAGTTGATTCTTACCACACAAGAAAAATCGTGGGGTCCTGATTATTTAAGCTTTGGCTTTAATTTACAAACAGATTTTTCATATCGAACTATTGTGGCTATTGATGTTGCTTATACACAAAACAATATCAGTTTTTACGGTGGTGAATGGCTTAATGAAGCTAAATTAGGTTGGGAGTCTAGATTAGCGAGTGAGTTTTATCAGCCACTAGTTGAAACTCAACATTATTTTGCTAAGGCTAGAATTGAATACTCAGAAGACAAATGGGAACAAACAACTGAGCGTTCAGAATTAACTAATGAGTATTTTAAAACACATTTTAGTTTAGGTTATAACTTCAGTGATAATAGCGCCGTAGAGGCAGGATTTATAGGGGAGAAAGGTAGCTTATCCTTTAATAATACCCAAGAAACATCATTAGACTATGACTCACTTGGCACCTATTTATCTTTTGATTATGATAATTTGAATAGTATGGACTTCCCAACAGAAGGAAATAAGTTTTCATTTAATATCTTTTGGCGACATGAAAATTATCAAGAGTTTGATGGCATTGACCCCAATGATACTTCAATAGAAGCAACATTTGATTGGCGAGGTGCTATAAGCGTTAACAGTCATGCTTTTGTTGGTATAGCTTCATTTGCCACAGTGGATAATGAAAGTGATTTTTCTGTACATGTAACGGAACTAGGTGGTTTTTTAAATTTATCAGGTTATCAAAAAGATGCGTTACTAGGTGCTCATAAAGCTTTTGCCGCTGTTGTGTATCAATATGATCTTAGTCGCGAATTATTTGGTCATGATAGTTTGCCACTTTATTTAGGTACGAGTATTGAAGCGGGTAATGTTTGGACATTAAAAGAATCAGTTGATGCAAGCGACTTGATTACTTCAGGTAGTCTCTATATAGGAACAGATACCAGTTTTGGACCAGCAGTATTTGGACTCGGTTTTGCTTCTGGAGGTAAAAGCTCAGTATTTCTATCGCTAGGAAAGAGCTTTTAAAGTAAGTGTTTGAATGCTTATTTTAGTATAAATTAATGATGGTAAATAATATGAATTCTATAGTGAAAAACAAATATGGTCAGGTTCAACAATTATCAACATCTTCACTATTGATTATTGATCATGAAATTATGCAGGCTAAAGTTAGTTTATATGGAGGGCAGGTACTTAGTTGGAACCCCCTAGGTGAAAGGGATGTTTTTTGGTTGTCTGATATTGCTTTTAATGAGCAAGGAAAGGCAATACGTGGTGGAATTCCTATTTGTTGGCCTTGGTTTGGTAAGCACCCAAATGACAAAGATAATACTGCAGGTAATCATGGTTTTGCTCGTTGTCAGTTATGGCAGATAGGTAACATTGATATTACCGAGCAAGGTGTTGAAGTCGTATTAAGTTGGCAGGGTAAAAATATGAGTGCTCTCTGGTCTGCTGATTGCAGCTTGAAACAAGTTTTGTTTTTTGGAAAAACATTTACTCAAACACTCATCATGACTAACTTAAGTAAAAAAGGTGTCTATTATACCGGCGCATTACATAGTTATCTTGCGGTAAGTGCTCCAGTTAATACTACTTTAACGCAATTAACTAAAGCTCCCTTTGAAGATTCATTAACAGGCAATGCCTGTAAGCCTGAAGAGGTAATTACTTCTTTAGCCAATGGCATTGATGCCATAGATAGGATTTATCATAGTAATGACGTAATTGATGTTGTTGATAACGTTTGGCAGCGAACTATCACATTGAGTACAACAGATACTAAGCAGTGGGTATTTTGGAATCCAGGTGCTGAATTAGCTAGCCAGATGATTGATATTCATGATAGTGGCGAACAAGAATTTGTTTGTTTAGAAGCAGCAAATACGCAAAAACAATTGCTGGAGGCTGGTAAGAGTTTATCTATGGCACAAAGTATTACTGTGACCAAGCATGCTAGTCAGTGTGGATAGATACTTGGTTTCTACCATTAGTTTTTGCATGGTAAAGTGCTTTATCAGCTTTTGCTAAAGCTTCTTCTAATGGAATACCTCTTAAATTTCCCTCGCTAATACCAAAACTGACGGTAATATTGAATTCTTCACTAACAGAAGAGGCTTTAAAAGGAATTTTTTCTATATCTAATCTAATTCGGTTGGCGATCTCTTGAGCTTGTTTTGCCTTAATGTCCGGTAAAATTAATATAAATTCTTCTCCACCCCATCGACCAACTAGGTCAATAGAACGAAGGTTTTCACTCAATTTTTTAGCTATTATTTTTAATACTTCATCACCAAATAAATGACCGTGTGTATCATTAAGTGCTTTGAAATTATCAATATCAGCAATAACGACACTAACATAAGTGTGCTTCTCATTTAATTGAGAATACTTCCAATGAATAAAGCTTCGATTTGGTAATTGTGTTAAATAGTCTGTTTCAGAGTCTTTAACCAAATCAGATCTAAAGTTTTTAATACATAAGGTAAATAGGCAATATAATGCGAGCGAAACAACCAATAAAATAATTAGGTTTTGCATGAATAACTGCCAGTACACACTTTGCTCAGTAACTGGTGGGGCAATAATAAAAACTTCCCAATTAAGTTCCTTTAAAGGCATTTTAGAAATAATTAAGTTGCTGCTCGAATAATCAAAGAAACTGTGATTGTTATCTCCGTTAGATTGGTATTCACTTTGATAGTGTTGGTACCAAGGCAACTCGTTGATATTTGTTACTACGTCTTTTCTATGGTGACTCTCAGTTTGCATTATTTGTTCAGAACTAAGAGTTACATCATTATTTTTATCGACAAAATACAACTCAAAACCGTAATCCTGCTTAAATTTAGCAAACTTCTTAGCAAAGTGATCTAAGTCTATCGCTAAACCAATAAAACCAAGAAACTCTTGCTGTTTGTTAAACATTTTCACATCAAAAAATAGGTGTGGATCTTCAGCATTGCCAAAGTCGGTAAATTCAGTTTTATCGATGTTTTTTAAGCGGTGATACCATTCTGCTTCTTTGGTCGATAAATTAGTTGTTTCATTGTTTGAGTTGATCAGTAGTAGGTGTTTATCAATAGCAATAAATGACATGGTATTAAACTGATTAGAAACGCTGGTTATATAATCAAAAATGACGTCTCGATCAATTTCTTCTTGTTCAATATACTCAAGTAAAAAAATATCACTTGCCATGTATTGAGATACCGTTAAAGGTCTTATTATTTCACTATTAATTAATGAAAATAATGGCATAACCACTTCTTGCTGTTTTTGGTGACTTGCACTAAAAAATTCTTTAAATGTGAAATATGAAGTCGCTACTATGACAATAATAGTGATAACAAAGATTGCAGTAACGTAATTGTCAAACTTTTTAATAAACTTCATAGATGATGCTTTATTACTTTTTTGGAGAAATGCTATTTAGCTAGAATACTTCACAGTGATAAGAGAACTGTACGATTCAATTAACATATGTGCAACTAAATAAAAGTTAAAATGTTAATTAATACGTAAATTAGTGTTTAATATCATTTGAGTGAAGGGTATTTTTAAATAAAAGCCTCTAGGCAAGGTCATAAATGGTTTGCCATGCTTGTCAAATGCTTTGGTTTTGGCTTTGCTATTCGCCGCTTTAGGTCTAAGTTGAAGCACCTGTCCGTGCTTCCCTTCAATTTTCTCAACATTACCTAAAACAATCATATCGGTTAGCTCTTGCCAGTCCATCGCTAATAAATTTTCTTCATCTATTGTAGGAGACCAGATAAAAGCACTACCAATTTGCCGTTGAGCTAACGGGATTTTTTCTCCATTGGCGTTGTCGGTAATGTTTTTGCAAATAATAGGTACCCATAAAACGCGTGCTAATTTCTTTTTAACCCAACAATTTTCCCAGTTAATTCCCACCAAACCTACTAATGGAGCAACGCTAACAAATGTTGTTTCAAGTGGTTTTCCTAGGTTAGTAATAGGCAGTGTTTTTAGTTCTATACCTAAATGAGGGAAGTCTGGTTCGGGTCTAGAACTGGCAGTCGCGCCAAGCACGCGCTCAAGTAATAATCCTACCCAGCCTTTATTTCGTTTTAAATCTTTAGGTATTTCTATGCCTGCTTCATTTGCCACTTCAGCTAAAGTTAAACCCGCTAAACTTTGTACTCGCTTAAGTAACTCTTGTTCTGAAGAAGGTATGTTCATTGTGCTCTAATCATTATGGAATATCTGAATATATACTTATTATCTGTTCAATAGTGCAAAAAATCAAAGTAATCATTTGCTCACTAGCCGTTAATATGATTGAATCTATATAAGTTTTTTAGTTTCTCAGGAGTTCCTGTGATCGATGCCGAAGGCTATCGTGCCAACGTCGGCATAGTAATAATTAACGACAGGGGACAAGTATTTTGGGCAAGGCGGTTTGGGCAACACTCATGGCAATATCCACAAGGTGGTGTTGATGAAGGGGAAACGGCTGAACAAACTATGTATCGAGAGTTACATGAAGAAGTTGGTTTACAACCTGAACACGTGAAAATTGTTGCTTCAACTAAGCACTGGTTAAAATATAAATTACCAAAACGTTTTATTAGACATGACAGTAAACCTGTTTGTATTGGGCAAAAACAGAAGTGGTTTTTATTAAAATTAACGGCTCCTGAATCATCGGTAGATTTACTTCACACCTCCCATCCTGAATTTGATGATTGGCGTTGGGTGAGTTACTGGTATCCAGTTCGACAAGTTGTATCATTTAAACGTGATGTTTATCGAAGAGTTATGAAAGAGTTTGCCTCTGCGGCTTTAGCTTTTTCTTATGAAAAGCGATACGATAAACGTTCTAAGCACAGGCAAAATCGTAAAGAACGCCGTGCTTAATTATTACTATGACTTTTTAAATGACCTACTTTTTAGTAGGTCATTTTATTTGTAGCTCTTTAAGTTAATTTTATAAGGAAGTAGTTCATTTTTACTCATGATATAAATCAATCGGTAAAGAGTGTAAAATATCTAGGTACTATTTACTTTGATTTAAATATAAGGATTTTATGCTAACCACGCTACGCCAAATTGTTCTTGAATTTAGCCAAGAAGTTCAGTTGCAAAAAGCGCTTGAGCGCTTGGTTAGCCAAACGAAAAAAGCATTAAAAATTGATTGTTGTTCTGTATATTTATCAGACTATTCACAACAGCACTTTTTACTGATGGCCTCTGACGGCTTAGCATCAGCATCTCAAGGACAAACCACTATCGGCTTTTCTGAAGGCCTAGTTGGCTTGGTAGGGCAAAGAGAAGAACCGTTAAATATTGCCAATGCACGTAATCATCAGCATTATATTCATGCTCCTGAAGTAGAAGAAGATGACTTTAATGCATTTTTAGGTACACCCATCATTCACCAACGTAAAGTGTTGGGGATTCTCTCTATTCAACAAAAGCAATCAAGACATTTTACTGAAAACGAAGAAGCTTTTTTAGTAACACTTGCTGCTCAATTATCAAGTGCATTAGCCAATGCAGAAGTTAATAATTTACTAAATCAAGAAGAGCAAAAGCATGGTGTTAAGCAACTTTTAGGTATTGCTGGCGCTCCTGGAATTATTTTAAGTCAAATTGTTGTTGTTCAACCAAAAGCTAACCTATCAACGTTGGCATTGAAAAAAGTGGCTGTTGAAGAGCAAGCTATTCAGATACAGCAATTTAATAGCGCTGTGAGTAAAACGTTAACTGATTTTAAACAGTTAAGCGCTAAGCTGAGTATTGTTGTTAATGATGATAGTCTCGCTATTTTTGAAGTGTATAAACAATTACTTGAACAAGGTGATATTAGTCAGGAAGTAAAGAAAAGAATCAGCCAAAACTGGCATGTTCAAAGTGCTTTAAAATTAGCTATTGAACACTTTGTTGTACAGTTTGAATCGATTGATGACAGTTACTTAAAAGAACGCGCTAGTGATATTCGCGATTTAGGAAACCGTGTTTTATTCAATTTACAACAACAGCAAATACAACAGTTATCTTTACCTGAAAGTTTTATTTTATTGGCAGAAGACGTAACAGCCTCAATGTTAGCTGAATATCAGCATAAAGGGCTAAAGGGAATTGTATCGTTATCGGGGTCAGCTAATTCACATGCAGCTATTTTAGCTCATGCTCTTGAGTTACCTGCCATTATGGGGGTTAGTAATATCCCTATTGCACAGTTAGATCAACGCCCTGCAATTGTTAATGGCTATACGGGTGAGTTATTTATTAATCCTAACGAAGTATTAAAGCGTGAATATCAATATTTAATTGAACAAGAAAGAGAACTCACAGAAAAAATTCAGCAGGTTGTTCACTTGCCTACCGTAACCACAGACGGTCGAACTATAGAGTTACAATTAAATGCGGGTTTGTCTGCAGAATTTGAATGTCCAAAAAATTTAGACTCGTTAGGTATTGGTTTATTTCGAACTGAAATTCCATTTATGACTCGCCACTCTTTTCCGTCAGAGTCAGAACAAACGCAGCTCTATAAAAATATTTTATCAGACTTCCCACAAAAATCTGTGACCATGCGAACCTTGGATGTAGGAGGCGATAAATCCTTACCTTATTTTCCTATTGTTGAAGATAATCCTTTTTTAGGCTGGCGCGGCATTCGAATTACGTTAGATCATCCTGAAATATTTTTGGTTCAAGTTAGAGCAATGATGCGAGCAAACCAAGCTCATAAAAACTTAGAAATTATGTTACCTATGGTTTCTAATGTTGCAGAAGTTGATGAAGCTATTCGCTTAATTAACCAAGCTTATTATGAAGTTAATTCAGAGCTACAGATGGAGCATGAAGAAAAATTCAAAAGTGCCCCTCTTAACAAGGCTACTCCTAAATTAGAAAAGCTAACACGACCTAAAATAGGGATAATGCTAGAAGTTCCCGCCGTTATTTTTCAATTAGAAGAGTTAGCACTGCGTGTTGATTTTTTCTCAGTGGGTAGTAATGATTTAACTCAATATTTATTGGCTGTGGATCGAAATAACGTACAAGTAGCAAACTTACATGATGTTTATCATCCATCGGTACTACGTGCGTTAAATACAATTGCTGAACAATCAGCAAAATTCTTAGTACCACTCAGCCTTTGTGGTGAGTTAGCTGGAGAACCAGCGGGAGCATTATTATTATTAGCAATGGGCTTTGATAAACTCAGCATGAATGGGCATAATATAGCGCGAATAAAGTGGGTTATTCGTCATGTTGATTATAAACGAGCAAAAGTAATTCTTGCTCATACTTTAAAGCTTACTACCGCTAAACAGGTACATAGTTATTTAAATGAACAACTTGAACAATTAGGCTTAGGCGGTTTTATTCGCGCTGGAATGTAATGTTAACTATTTTTATTGTTTGTGTTTTTCTTGGTTCACTTGTTGGTTTTCTGGCTGGTTTATTAGGTATTGGCGGTGGTTTAGTCGTAGTACCGGCTTTAGTCTATTTATTACCCTATATATCTCACTCCACTGATGCTAGTAGCTATGTTGCGCTCAGTTCCGAAGTCATCATGCACATGGCGTTAGCAACATCACTTGCTGCAATTGTTATGACCTCAACTAGTGCTGCTTTTGCGCATCAGAAAAATAATAATATTCCGTGGGATATAACTAAACCGTTAGTATTCACTGTTGCATTCGGTGCGCTATTAGGGGCTTTTATTGCAGATAATTTATCTGCAAAAGTGTTAACAAATTTTTTTGCGGTAACAGTATTTTTACTTGCATCGTATATGTTGTTTTCTATACGCTCACAAAGCGCTAAGGAAATGCCCTCCAATATTAAGTTACAATTAATTACTTTCTTTACAGGTATAGTTGCCAGTTTAATGGGAATGGCAGGAGGGGCTATTTTAGTCCCCATATTAACTTTTTTTGGTATGCCATTACGACATTGTATTGGTATTGCAACCGTTTGTGGTGTCATGGTGGCATTATTTGGCTCTTTGGGTTATATAATTTCAGGTTTTGATAATGAATTATTACCACCGTGGAGCTTTGGCTATGTTTATTTGCCCGCTTTATTAGGTATTGTGCTAACGTCTTCTTTGTTTGCTCCGCTAGGCGTTAAATATGCTAGTAAATTACCTGTGCAAACATTAAAGAAAGGCTTTGCGATATTCCTTATTATTGTCGCAATAAAGATGGTCTTGGCGTAATTTTTATGGTTTCCCTTGATTAATTTATATCGAGGGTTTGTGCTTTTATTTTGGATGAAAAATGACAGAACAGTTTTTACAATTTCCGGTTATTGACCCTATTATTTTTAGTATTGGGCCCATTGCTCTTCGTTGGTACGGCATGATGTACCTTGTTGGTTTTTTAGTGGCTATGTTTTTAGCCAACAAAGCGGCTGATAAAAGCGCTGGAGAATGGACAAGGGAGCAAGTAAGTGATCTACTTTTTTATAGTTTTCTGGGGGTTATACTTGGTGGACGCATAGGTTATGTACTCTTTTATCAATGGGAATACTTTTTAGCCGATCCTTTGTATTTATTTCAAATTTGGCAAGGGGGAATGTCATTCCACGGTGGTTTACTTGGTGTTATAACCGCTGTTTATATATTCGCTAGAAAGACAAATAAGTCGTTTTTAATTGTAGGTGATTTTGTTGCACCCTTAGTGCCAGTTGGCCTAGGAATGGGGCGTTTAGGTAACTTTATTAATGCTGAACTTTGGGGACGACAAACTGATGTACCTTGGGCAATGGTTTTTCCTACCGACCCATTACAATTGCCGCGCCATCCGTCACAACTATATGAATTCTTTTTAGAAGGGGTGGTCTTGTTTGCTATTATATATATGATTACTCGTAAACCCAGAAGTTTAGGATTAGCGGCAGGCACCTTTTTAATTGGCTACGGTGTGTTTAGAAGTATTGTGGAATTCTTTAGAGAGCCTGACGCACACTTAGGTTTGTATTTTTCGTTTATTTCTAAAGGACAAATATTAAGTATACCAATGATTTTAGCAGGATTTCTAATTATCTATTTAGGTTATTTAAGTCAGCAGAAATCAGCGATAACTCAGGGTAAAACGAATAAAAAGAAAGCTGCTAACATAAAAGGAAAAGCATAATGCGCGCCTATTTAGATTTATGCCAACGAATTGTTGATCAAGGTACTTGGATTGAAAATGAACGTACTGGAAAACGTTGTTTAACCGTTATTAATGCAGATCTAGAATACAACGTTGCTCAAAATGAATTCCCAATGATAACCACGCGTAAAAGTTTTTTTAAATCGGCTATTGCAGAATTTCTTGGCTATATTCGAGGTTATGATAATGCTGCTGATTTCAGACAGTTAGGAACTAAAACTTGGGATGCTAATGCCAATTTAAATGAGTCATGGCTTAATAATTCTTACCGCAAGGGTGAGGATGATATGGGGCGAGTGTACGGGGTTCAAGGTCGCGCTTGGGCTAAACCGGAAGGCGGCGTTATTGATCAACTGCAAAAAATTGTTGATAACTTGAGTCAAGGCATTGATGACCGAGCAGAAATTATAACTTTTTATAATCCGGGTGAGTTTCATATGGGGTGTTTAAGACCTTGTATGCATACGCATAATTTTTCAATTTTAGGTGACACGCTTTATTTAACTAGTTATCAGCGATCTTGTGATGTACCTCTTGGTTTAAATTTCAACCAAGTTCAGGTGTTTTTCTTTTTAGCTATAATGGCACAAATTACAGGATTGAAGCCGGGAATGGCTTATCATAAAATTGTTAATGCTCATATTTATGAAGATCAGTTGCCTTTAATGAAAGATGTACAATTAAAACGTGAGCCCTTACCTTCACCTAAATTGATTATTAACCCAAAAATTAAGACATTAAAAGACTTAGAAACTTGGGTTACGATGGATGACTTCACCCTTGAGAACTATCAATGTCATGAAGCAATAAAATATCCATTTGCGGTTTAAAACGTTTAAAGCCCTAATAAAAATACTGCACACAATATTTTTTGTGTAAAACAAGTACGATAAAAAGGTGAATACTGTTGAGTATTCACCTTTTTTATTACAACAACAAATCTAAATCATTTATTTAAACAATACTGGTTCTACCAGTTGAATTGTGCCACACTGAATTTTCAATTTAATTTCCACTTTCTAAAACGATAATAAAATTATGACTAGTGCTAGAGTAAATTTCACCATTGAGCATAAAATTGCTTATGTCAGTCTTAACCGCCCTGATAAGCATAATGGCTTAGATGAGAAAATGATTGTTGAGTTGGTTAATGTTGCCAAAAAAATAAATAAAAATAGAACTATTCGTTGCGTTATTTTACAAGGGGAGGGAGCTTCATTTTGTGCAGGATTAGATTTTAACTCAGTTGCTAAAAAACCATCAATGATCGTACGCTTCTTTTTAAAACTTCCATGGAGCAAAGACAATATGTTTCAGCGTGTTGCTCATATATGGCGTGATTTATCCGTTCCTGTTATTGCTGTTGTACATGGCAATTGTTTTGGCGCAGGTATGCAAATTATTCTAGCGGCTGATTATCGAATTGCGACACCTGATGCAAACTTATCTATTTTAGAAATGAAGTGGGGTCTAATACCTGATATGAGTGGAATGGCAACCCTATCAAGGTTAACTCGTGTTGATATTGCTCAAGAGCTTACCATGACAGGACGTTTTTTTTCAGGTAATGAAGCTTTAGAATATGGCCTTGTTTCAAAAGTAAATGAAAGTCCCCTCGCAGAAGCAAAACTATTAGCAGAAAAAATATGCCAACAAAGCCCTGATGCAATAGCAGCAACAAAATACTTATTTAAGAAAACATGGCAAAAAGATACTCGTATGGCGCTTTTATGGGAGCGAATAACACAGTTACGATTACTTGGTCGAAAAAATCAACGTATTGCTATGGCAAATGGTCTATCTAAAAAAGGTGACAAAAAAAGCTTTATTGATAGAACCAGTTTTTAAGTCACTTTTTAGCTAAATTATTTATAGAATCACGCTATTTGGAATGATTTTGATCGTTATACTAAATTGCACCTAAGTAGTTTTAGACAAAACAAAAATTTGGGTGCATAGTTAAACTAATAAAAGCTCAATAAAGTGACATTGGAATGTTAAAGCCAGTACCAAACACAACAGAGCAATGGATTGAACTAATCGCCAATAGGGAATTACCGGCGATAACCTCTACAGCTAAAATGCTGGATAAATTTTCAAATGATGATAAATCATCTCTGCCTAAATTAAGTAAGGCTATCTTACATGATCAAGCTCTTTCTTCTTGTTTACTAAAAGTTGCTAATAATGCGCAACACATGGGAGTAAGCAAAGTTACGACAGTGTCTCGTGCAACGGTCGTCTTAGGCATTCAAACGGTGAAAAATATTTGCTTAACAGCTAAGTTAGTCGATAGTTTATTGGCCAGTAATACGTTAGATTATCGCGTTTATGGGAAGCTAACTAAATTAATGGCTAATTCATTTTTTGCTGCTATGTTGGCTAAAATGATGGTGCCAAACTACAGTGATGAGACACAAGAAGAAGTCTATCTAGCCGCACTTTTATACGGTATTGGTGAAACTGCTTTTTGGAGTGCTGGTGGCAGAGTTGCTGATCAATTAGTGTCTACTGCTGATATTGATGCCCCAGGGTTTAAAGAATATTGTGAACAAGAAATAGGCGCTAACTTTAACTCTCTGAGTAGAGGGCTAGCGCATACGTGGAATTTAAGTGATTTATTAATAAAAGCTTTAGATCAACCTGAAAACCGAACGGATGAAGTTAAGATTGTATTCTTTGCTGATAAGCTAAGTACTATTATTGCCCAGCCTGGAGAAAGCGAAAAAGAATATACTCAATTATTAGGCAAAATTGCCAAAATAATGAAAATTCCAGTTCCGAAGCTAAAGGCTAGAATTACGCAAACGCGAGAAAAATCTGCGAAGTTACTAAACTCATATGGTGCCGATATCCTCATTAATTTGATTAAGCCATTACCACTAACAAGTGATTTTAATAAAAACCTATGCGGTTCATCTGTTAAAAAAATGAGTAAAGAAAAAATTCTACTGACTGCTTTTATGAATTTGACCAACTTGATGAAGTCTAGTCGTGATATAAATGAGTATTTACAAATCACTTTAGTAGATATGATCAATACGTTTAAATTTGATCGTTGTAGCTTTTTAATGCTATCTGATAATAAAACTCATGTTAAGTCTCGCTTTGTTTTTAATAAATACGCTTTAAATGATGCAGCAAAAATATCCATTGATATACATCAAAGCGACAATGCTATTGCCCGAGTGTTTGATTCTAAACTACCTGCTCTTATAAGTGACTATCATCATCGGCAATGGCGAGACTCTATGACTAAAGAATTAACTGAATTTATTCAAGAGGGCTCTATTGCTATTATTCCTGTTAAAATTGATGAAAAAGTAATAGGCATTATTTGCGCTCAACACTTTGCTAATCAAGTACACGTAGAAAGTGACAATTTAACAAAAAAGATTATTTCTTCGGATGACTTTCAACAGCTTTGTTCATTAATAGATCACCTTAATTTATGTTTAACCATGATGATGTTACGTTGATGACTTCAACTTGCTCTGGTAGACTCACTTTTCAATTATTACCCTCTTTAGATAATGGTCTTAACCTTTACCAATGAATACACCTATTTCGTTTACTTGTAAATTTACACTAGATAAAGCCCACTTTAATGAATGTTACAGCCAGTCTAATACGGTAGACCGCTCTGCTAATGCTTACTTTAAAGGCGCTATTTTAGCTATATTTGGTTTACTTATTTTACTGTTTACTCCTATTAACGGTTATGCTGCTTGGTTTGTTATTGCTCTAGGGATATTAGAGGCATTAGCCATTTATTATAATCAACCGTGGTGGGTACTAAGGCAAATGCTTAGTAGAGCATCAGGAAGTGAAGTCACGCTAACAATTGATGAGCAAGGTGTGCTTAGTGAATCTTTTTATCATAATAGCCGAATTTTATGGACAGATGTCTCTAGCATCACTGAAACTGAACTCGGTTTTGTGCTAAATTTTACTGTCGGTAAAAACACGAGTAAAAGCTACTTATCTAAGGCTTACCTATGTAATAGTAGTCAAGAATATATTGTGCAAAAACTTCACAGTTTGACTAGCAATACATAACTTTACATTTTTTTTTGCTCTTTGGTTATTAATTATCCACGGTTTAGGTATAGTGTTATTCTGCTTTAAATTATTGGATATAATATGAAATTATTAGGCTCAACGACTTCACCATTTGTTAGACGCTTACGTTTATACTTTGTGAAACTTAACGTAACTGATTTTGAATTTAAACACTTAGATATTTTTGCAAACACTGAAGATAGAAAGTTATTAACTGATAATAATCCGGCACAAAAAGTACCTGCACTTATCGATGAAGGGCAGTGTATCTATGATTCTAGAGTGATATTTCGCTATTTATCACAAAAGTATCAGCAAGCTCCTCTTAGCTGGCCACAAGAAAACTTATTAACGTTAATTGATGCCGCAAATGACTCTTTAATTAGTTTATTTCTACTTAAGCGCTCAGGTGTTGAAACCAGTGAAGATAAGCTTTTTTATAATTTACAGCGTGAACGTATTGAAAAAACATTTTTAGTATTAGCTGAAGCTGTAAATAAGGGGGAATTTGAACAATGGGATTACCCTGCAATATGTTTATATTGCTTACTTGATTGGGTTGATTTTCGTCAATTATATGATTTCAATTCACTTGATGGCTTGGCCAAGTTTTACCAAAAGTATGCCAATGATGCTGAAATAAAAGAAACTAGCCCTCGTTAATTTATCTATCTGATTGGCAAAAATTACAGAGATAAGCGGACTGTGCTTAATGAATGGTAATGTCGTATTAAAGTCAGCTTCTCTGTAAAAACTGATTCTAGTCTTTATTTGAAAACGTAATCACATAAAAACTGGAATCATGGCTTTATTTCATCGTTATAACTTTGCGCTTATATACTATTGCCTATATACTCGCCGTCTGAAATTTTATGAGGACCTCCCCGTTGTTAACAATCATCCGCTTTTTTTTGATGTCTATAACTTTTCTTTTTATCTGTATAGCATCTTGTTTTTACTGTTTACTGAGACCCTTTCATCGTAACAACGTACATCACACAGCGAGATACCTAGGTAAAATAACCAAAATATTAGGTTTTGATGTTGAGGTGAGAATACCTGAATCAGTTAAGAATATTGGTCCAGCAGTCTATATTGGTAATCATCAAAATAGTTATGATATTTTTACAATGGCTAATGCTGTGCAACCAAGTACGGTGAGTGTTGGCAAGAAAAGTTTAAAGTGGATCCCGATATTTGGGCAAATGTATTGGTTAACAGGCAATATATTAATTGATCGTCAAAATAGTAGTAAAGCAATGGGCTTCATTAATTTAACTGCGAAAAAAATTAAAGAGAAAAAACTTTCTATATGGATGTTTCCTGAAGGTACTCGTACAAGAGGGCGTGGTTTACTTCCTTTTAAAACAGGGGCATTTCGTACCGCAGCTCTAGCGAATGTGCCAATTGTACCTATTTGTGCTAGTAATCAAATAGACACAATTAAATTAGGCCGTTGGAACAATGGCAAGATTATAATTGAGTTTTTAGACCCTATCTATATATCAGAAAACACTCCGAGTAGTGCTCGTAATGCAGCGGATCAAGCTTATACATTAATGAAAGCTAAAATTGAGCAGTTAGACGAAGAAATTGCCAATAGCGCTAGTATAGATAACGACAAAGATAATAAATAAAGGTAATAAATCATGATTGACGAAGAATTAACCCATTGGTTTGAGCATACAGAAGCATTGGTAAATGAACTGCTTGAAGACGGTACAAATGAAGAAGTGTACCATACTATTGAGCATCACTTTGCTAGTGAAAACTTTGATTTACTAGAAAAAGCAGCGATTACCGCTTTTAAGTTAGGCTTAGAAATAGAAGAGCCAGAAGAAGCAGAGCTAGAGAACGGAGATAAAGTTTTTGCGTTTGATATTGTTACAGAACAAATGCTAAATGCTGAATTACTACGTAAAGAAACAAAAGAAATGTATGAATTAGCAAAAAAATGTAAAGTAGACTATGATGGGTGGGGCACTTACTTCGAAGAGTAAATATTTGAAATTAGTGTTAAATTACAAAAGACTAAAATAGTTACTTTACTTCAAGGAATATGAACCATGGATTGGATCAACAATTTTTTTACAAGAGAGCCACTTTCTCTAGTCATACTCGTCGTCATTATTATTGCAATTTTTGCCTATGCAGCTCGTCGTGCTCACATTAAACACATAGAGCGCATAAGACAAATTGATGAAAACTATCATATTCATAGTAATTCAAAAACATCCTCTAATCGTCAATAGCTTAATTCTGTTCACTTAACTCAAAACTATTGCGCAGGCTAAACCAAGAAAATGCTGCGGGTACGAATAAAAATGATAAAAGTGTTGTTAAAACGGTACCACCAGCTATAGCAACAGCAAAAGGTGGCCAAAACCCACCTCCAGCTAAAATTAATGGAAGAAACCCTCCCACCGTGGTTATTGTGGTAGAAGTTATGTGACGAGTACAAGCTTGCACACCTTTAATAATGGCACTCGCATCACCTTGTATAGCGTTAACATCACTTTTTAATTCTGCAATAATAACAATGGCAGCGTTAATGGCTAATCCCATCAATCCTAATAAAGCAATAATCACTGTAAATCCAAATGGGTAGTCAAACAAATATACTGTGAGTAGTCCCAAGCCTACAGATTGTAGAGCAGAGAAGAAAATAATAGCGCCGAGCCTAAAAGAATTGAAGGAAAGAACTACAACAGTTATCAATAATGTAAAGATAATGCCAATACTAGCCAGTAATTTACCAACAGCATCATCACGCTTTGAAGATTCGCCTCCAATTTCCATTTTGTAGCCCGCGGGTAATTGGTAACCCGCAGCTTCAATATTGGCGATAACCCTAGTTAACACTTTGCTTGGTAAAACGCCTGAACGAATATAGCCTTCAACAACATTTACCCTAGAACCATTTCTATGTGGAATAGCTCCTCTACTTGGTTTCAGTGAAAAATCAGCGATTGCTGTTAAAGGAATAGGGTGAGCATTCTCCCCTTTGTTAGAACTCAGTAAATTAAGATTAGCTAGATCATTAATATCAGCTCTTTTCTCATTAGCTAGTCGAACCCGAACAGGAATTGACTCAGTAGCTTCAATGATTGAACCGTTAACTTGTCCACTTAAATTACTTTGTAATTGGGATGCAATATCAACTAATGATAAGCCCAGTAAAGCGGCAGCGTCTTCATCTGTGTTTACCCATACTTTAGGTGTTCCCGGTAATAACGAGACACGTGTATGAATAATATCAGTTGTTTGTGCCATGATTTTTCGAAGGTCATCACCAATAGCTTTTAATGTATCTAAACTTGGACCATAAACACGCAGCTCGACTGGTGCATTAAAAGGAGGTCCTTGCTCTAGTTTTCTTACTAATATTTGTGCTTGCGGTATTAATTCATCTAAAGAACTTTGTAGTAACGGTATTAAAGCATTTGCCGATTGGAAATCGGTTGCTGTTATCATTGCTTGACCGTAATTTTGAAAGCCATCTTTTGTTGGTGTTAAATTATAATAAAAAGAAGGAGCATTCTTTCCTAGAAACCAACGAACTTTTTCGATTCCTTGTTGTTGATAGAGGTAATCACTTATTTGTTGGCTGGTAGCTTGTGTGTTCAAAATACTACTTTGCGTGGGCATAAATAGCTCAATTTGAAACATGTCGCGATCAGAGGGAGGGAAAAACTGTTCACTTAGTTGCTTAGATAAAATAAAGCCCAATAAAGGTAGAGTGAACACAGTCAAAATTGTTATTTTTTTATAAGATAATGCTCCGTGTAATCCTTTTTCAAATAGCTTGTTCAGTTTCGGCATATGAATACCTACTTGGTACCAATGACTCTCTTTTGCTTCTGAGTTTTGTGATGCTTGGCCTTTTGGTAGGAAACGACCTGCCAAACCTGCAACAATAGTATGAGAAATTAAATAAGAGCCAATAAGAGAGAAAATAACACTGTAAGCTATTCCTCCAACAAACTCTCCTGACGCACCAGGCATTAAAATAAGGGGCATAAAGGCTAAAATAGTGGTGATAGTCGAGCCTAATAAAGGTAACCATAAATGCTTTACAGCAAAGCTAACACTGTCGAGTCTGCGCATTCCTTCTTGTCGTTTTGTCTGAATAGTATCTGTCATCACAATAGCATTATCGACCATAATCCCCAAAGCAACGACTAAACCAGTGACCGACATCTGATGAATTGGAATACCATAAAAATTCATGACAGAAAGCGTAAATAATACCGTTAAGGGCAGGGATGCTGCGACAATAGCAGCTGATCGCCAGCCTAGTGTGACGAGTAATACGGTTGAAATTAAAATAAAGCCCAGCGCTATATTATTAAGTAAATCTCCAAGACGTTTTTCTGTATAGCTACTTTGATCAAATAATACTTCAAGCTCAATATTTTGCGGTAATTGCGTTGCGTATTGAGTTATTTCTTCTTTTACCTTTTCACTCCATTGATCTATCCGCAAATTTGGTAGCATTCTGGTCGCCACAACAACAGCAGGTTTATGATTAATAATAGCCATTTCTTGAGCGGGCCAAACTAGGCTTTTACTTACTTTTGCAATATCTCCTAACCGTAGAATGGTGCCAGAGCTTTCTTCTTTAATTGGGATGTTCTCAATGCGCGTTATAGTGTTGAAGGCACCTTTTAATTCAACTTGCATTTGGTTATTGGAATTAGTTAATTGCCCTGCAGATACTTTGGCATCAGCGTTATAAATTTTTTGAGCAATAAGCTGACTCGATAGATTTAATTTACTACTGAGCCCTTGTTCTATTTCAACTAAAACTTCTTCCTGCCCGCTTCCAAAAATACTGACTAAGTCAGTTCCACTGATAATACGTAAACGATTTTGCAAATCATTTGCGTAGCGACCTAAACTCGCAATATCACTTGGAGTATCGCCTTGCCAATTTAAAGCAATGAGTTGCGTGAAGGCGTAACTCCTATCATCCTCTAAGGTTGGAGTTATTGTATTAGCGGGGAATTGCGGCGTAACATCATTGAGTAAATCTCTAACTCGAGACCAAATAGGAACCGAGTTTGTCACTTCGTCTTGTAGTTCTATTTTGACCGCTGAAATCCCAGGGCGAGATACTGAGGTTATGTTTTTAATTTCAGAAAGTTTACGTAGTTTTTGTTCTATTTTTTCAGTAATGAGTACTTCTATACGTTCTGCACTTGCACCGGGTAAACGTGTTAATACACTCGCATGTCTATTTTCCATCCGTGGATCTTCCATCCTCGGCATTGTTGATAAGGCAGCAAATCCTGAAACAATCAACAGAATAATGGCCAGTGACATTAATCGACCATTTTTTACAAATGAGCGGATCATTCTTTATCACCTTTAGTGTTTGCTAATGTCTGTGTTGATTCCCTAACAACTTGTCCGCTTACGTAACGGTGTACACCCTGAGATATTATTTGTTGTGGCACTAATGATAAGCCACTTACATAAGCTGACTGATAATTTATATGCAGTATATTGATTGTTGCTGATTTTAATTGGTAACTATTGCTATTATTTGTTGAGTTAGCTGTTAAGACTTGCCATTGACCTCGAACCCCATCTGTAATAGCACTTATTGGTAACCAAAATCCCGGTTTATTTATTTCTTGCTCTATAATTACTCGAACTAGTTGACCATTATAGCGATTGGTTTTATCTAACTCTTTCAACATTTTTAAGCGTAGCTGTATGGTTCTGTTAACGGGGTTTATTTGCTGACCAATAGCAATTAATTTTGCTTGGTTAGCCTTAATACTATTAGGAATATTATCTACTTTGATATTAAATATTTGTCCTAATACTAAACTACTGGCCATTTTGCTTGGTATACCAACACTGATCTCATTATTCGCATTTTCTATAAAGCGAAAACTAAGCTGACTAGCACTAATCACTTCACCATTTGAAATTAATCTTTCTGTAATAACACCATCAAAAGGAGCAATTAATGATGATTTTTTTCTTTGGTATTCTAATGTACTTATACGGGCATTTAGGCCATTTATTTGTGCTTTGAGAATTTGATTTTCACTCGTCAACTCATCTAAGCGTTGTACAGAACTATAGCCATCGTCGATTAATGTTTTTATGCGACCTAAGTTAGCTTTATTTAAGACAATTTGTGCTTGTGCTTGTTCTTTCTGTGATTGTAGTTCTGCTGTTTTGTAGTTAAGTAACTGGGTGTCTTGTTGTGCAAGTATTTGTCCTTTTTTTATCACATCACCTGTATCTACAAATACCTGATTTACCCTACCTGAGTATTCAAAACTAAGGTTTGTATGCTGCTTTGCGATAATTTGACCTAGATACTCTCTTGTCACGGTATAGCTTTTTTCTGGGGTAAGAGTGATTAATGAAGCACTTTGTTGATAACCATCATCGCTTTGTGTTTTTTCTACTGCTTTTGAGCAAGCGATTAAAGTTGTAGTTGTAAGTAAAATTAAAAACATTGTTCTTACTTTTTCAAACTGACATTTAAAAAAATGCGCTTTATTGTGCTGAGTCATTTATCTGTACCTAAATAAAAAATACTTGAAAAGTATTAATAAATTGACGCTAAACAAGACTGGACTGTTTAGTCTATTTTAAGGTATTTTAATAACAAGCTGTCTCTTATACACATCTGACGCTGCCGACGA
>CAJXUT010000021.1 GCA_913061365.1 uncultured Colwellia sp. | reverse complement strand
CTTTGAATGCTTTGCCCTTGCTACTGATGCACTGCTTGTGGCCATCACGCCATTCGCTAAAGGTGCGGTCGAAATTCTCTGCTGGTAAAAAATGCTCTCATTCTGTCTTCTTAGAACGTTTATATAATTATTTTAAAGACAGCGCAAAGTTAAAAATATCAGCTACACTTAAACTTCATTAAGCAAGGGATGCTAACAATTCCAAATAACAAGCCATTTCGTATACTTGGTTATACTTGGTTATACTTGGTTATACATCATTACAGCCAACAAACACCAGAATATAAAGAAACTCAATGTGCCGTTGAAGCATTGATATTGCAAATATTTCTATTCTGTTTACGAAGCTGAAATGTACCTTTGACAAACATGGCTATGTAATAATTGGCAAAACTACGTATAAAGTTAATTACGGTCAAATTTGTTATTCCTAAGCTGGCGGTTGCCCAATTTATTAACCGCTTTTAGTGGGCTCACTGTCTAACTCCATATGGTAATGCCCCTGGTAAAGTTAGGCTGTAACATACAAGGTATGTCAAACGGAGTTAAATATGGACTTGCAACAGATAGCTAATGTTTTACTTGAATGGGGACCTGCTGGTGCTGCTTCAGTTTTAATGATTGTCGGAGAAAAAAAATTACGTAGTCGTTGGGATACAGCTAAAGGACGAGACAGAAAAATTAGTTCTTGGCTATATACAGCTAATTGGTTTTTTATAGCAATGCTCCTAACTACTTTATCTATTATATGGGTAATAGATAGAAATAGAACAACAATTACAATGTCTGGCATAGTTCAGGATTTGAGGCCGAATTATAGAATAAATGACCCAACCAAAGCATTATTCACTAAAACCGAGCTAAAAAGTAATTGGTTACAGAATGTTCATTGGCACTATTCAAACCCCGAACTTCCCGATGTACTAGAAATTCGTCTAGAAAATAAAAGTGATTTTAATGATTATAGTATTCCTTTGGATAAAGTTGACGATGTCTTAAATATTCACGTTTTATTTAAAAATGAAAAGCTATGGTTAAAAAATAAGTCTGGTACTATAGAATTAGAGTCTGTTCACTCGGCTTCTAGTGAATTAAAGCAGGTGGCGCTTGAATATAGAAACACACCTTTACTCTCATTAATAAGCTTAGCTCATGCTGACGAACTAGTAGATATGAGTTTAATATTTGATGCACTTGGCTCAGAAGACTCCTATATTCGTCAATATTCTAGTCAATATTTAGTCGAAAACATCAATTCATTAATATCAACTATAGAGGAAAAGTTATTTTCAAACGATTCTTCTGAAACCATAATAATTGGCTTGGTAAGTGTGTTAGCGAGAGCATCTTCTCCCGAACTAGCTATCAAACGAAAGTGGAACCTTTCCGATGATGCAAAAAATAAAATATTTTTCTTATCATTTTCAGAAAATCATGTCTTAGCGACACAATCTAGAAGGTTTTTAATTAGAAACGTGTCTGACAAATATATAAAGCTACTAGATTCCAAGTGTGATTATACTATTGTCGGAATAAAGAATGATTTAGAGTACTGCTCGTTTATGGCGCTCAATTTAATATACAATCTTGCCATTCATAAATGGGTTCAATCCACAGAAATACCTACTGAAGAAGCTGTAAGTAAAATAAAAGAAGGATTGAGCATTTTGGATGATGGGCTAAACCTTAGTCAATATGCATCAAGGGAGAAGTCAATTCAGTTTGGGAAAGTATTTTATGGAAAAGCCTTTCTAAATCATGAGTTATCTAAAATAACAACGAATGGTAGCTCGGATAAAGCAGTTAAAAATGCTGTTAAATATTTCCAAATTTTATTGAGATATTTATCAGAAGAGTATTTAAATGAGTATGAATACCCTCATCACGCACTACAAGCAAAGTGTTATATCGATGAAAAAAGTCAAAGGTGCTTCGATGAATATCTTCCAAAGTAATAAATTAGTCAGGAATAACAAGTTTATGGCGTTGATGTAAATATATTTTAGTATCTTCAATTCTAGACTGATCGTCATTGTGATATAAAGTGTCTTTGACTGCACTGTTGGCAGAGCAGAGTATTATCCATGATAAAACCAAAATGTACCAACTTAGCCTGTAGCCCGTTTCACATTACCAAAAAGTATATGTTTTTTGATAGTTTTCCTATAATTGAACCATATATACAAAGCCCCCGCCAATCTTTTGAATTTGGTCCATGGGGGTCGGTTTATACTTTTATTTACCTAGTATTAATGATTACCGAGATCATCATCGCCATCCCATGGGGGCATATAACAGTTATCCTTTGGTAATAGTCCATTACGATTTTCAGCATTGCGCCGCGTTATATCCCGAATGATGTCATCAACACTCGTTTGTGGCTTAGTATCTAAGTAAAGACCTGATAACTTAGCCAAGTGCCCCCAACTTGCCACCCGTGATGCTGCGGTACTATTTTCCCCTCTCCCCATTGCTTCTTTTAATAAGCCTGTAAGGATAACTTCACGGCTAACATATGAGTCAGTAGACATACCATCTAGGTGCGTTTTAACCGCGCTACGAATGTTAGGATTTGTTAATAATTCACTACTAATAGAACGGGCTGATTTTTCAGAATAACCCGCGCTAATCGCTGCTCTGCTTCCATTAAAGTCTATACAATAATCTTGCACGAAGCGTTGCTGTTTAGTGGTTAGTTCTTTCATGGATTACCTCACCATTATTGTTATCAGTAGTTAATTTTGTCAGTTTTGGCAGTTGATAATTTGGGTGTTTAACAAAAAAACTTGTTGGCCTACCTGCGCTTTTTATATCAGGTTCAAACGGCATACAATAGCCAGCTTCCTCTAAGATAGCTAAGGCAGGTTCAACTAACTCTTTACTCGTTAACCCTTTCCATTTTTTGCGATAAATATCTCTGACTAGAAAAGCATCTTTTAACTTGTCAAAATTCTTTAGGATTGTTCTAGCGCCAGCTAAAGTGTACTGTTCAGGTAATGCATAGATACGTTCAGCATGTGACCGCAAATACTCAACATACGTAATGGCAGCATGCATCGTTGTAGCGCTTATTTTTGAATCTATTGCAAAATTTTCATTATCCAATGCATGAAAAATTGCAGCGATACACGGTACAAAGCCCCTATACTTAGCAAAATGAGCTTCTAAATAAACAGGCGTATTTTCATCTCGAAGTAAAGCTTCATTAGTTTGATGCCATTCCTGATAATGCTTATATGCTTCACTGCTAAGTTTTACAACCAATTGCTCTTCTTGTTCATCACTCCACTTAGCAAGTGATAACATTTTATTTTCGAACAATGTTTTAGCAAGTTTATTAGGCGCTTTATCTATGAATGATGGCTTATCTATCAAGTCAGGGTAAACAGCAATCTGAAAACGTTGTAGTAAACCGTCACCACCTTGGCTACCTGACACCGTTTGACTTATCAATTTACTGAATATATCCGGTTGGATCCCACCTAAAATACTTAACCTATTGTTAGGAATAACTGTAGTGCCTCGCCCAATCCGATCGACTGTATATGGTTTGTTGCCATTCCAGCTTTCGAGGTAAAACGAAAGGTCATTGGTTTTGTCTGGTTTATTTAAATTATTAAACCACCCACTAAGTTCATCACGAAAAACTAATATTCCTTTTGTATTAGTACACTGAAGATCAGCAGTCTTCTCAAATGTACCATCATTAAGGATATACCTAGCTTGTGTCGGTGGCTCATCATCTTCCATTTGATCTGCCATTAGTATTGCTTTTGCTTCATTCCTATCACTCATAGTTGCATCTTTTTTACCCATAAGTGATTTAGCTTTTGTCTTATTCGCACTAGCCTTAAACTCTGATAAATCACACTCTACATTGAATTCTTTTAGCTCTTCAATGTGCAATTCACGCGAGATATTTTCAAGTTTATCAAGTGCCGTCATAGCAATAGACAAGGTGGGTGATTTTAATAATGATGGCTTACCTATTATCACTCCCCATAAGTTAGGTACTTCTAACCAAGCAGTATCATATTTTTTAGGCTGCACAACAATGTTGCGCGCTACAATACTTGATGCAACAACAACCAATCCAGCAGCTAAAAAATCAGGTGGACATTGCATGCGCTCTGCTGAATCGCTAACTAAGTCACGCATTACTTTCGGTAAGAGTTCTACATTTAGTGGTAATACAGGCTTTAATTCGCTAATAAGAGGTGTAGGAGCTGGCCAGTAACTATTAGCTGCCGCCGTTTGTTTTCCTTTAGTAACATAGCCAACCATTCTAGGAATATCATTATAACGCTCTGCATATCTATCATCTTTTTCTGCATTAGATATTTTCATCTGCGACTGTAGATACAAAGTAATTGAATTAGCGCACATACCATCGTTGGCCAAATACCCAGCAAGAGATAAAAGCGAATCATGCAAGCTTTCACCTCGATTGATATTACTTATTTGATGTTCGATTCCATCATTGCGATTAATGGGCTGTTCACTATTTTTTTTATCAAAACACTCGATATCAGCACTGCCAAAACTGCCAATATTAATTGCTTGAGTAAATTCACCTAACGTACATGCTTCATCATGATGAGAAATGACAGTAACTTGATGAGGTTTTTTCTTAAGGTTATAAGAGCCTGCTAAACGCATTATTCTAGGTAGGTCAGAAACATTCGCGTCACCATTATATTTAGCAGCTAATGCTTTTTGTATCCTTGTAAATTGATCTAAAGGGCAATCAATAACATCCCAATAGCAATGAAACTTACCTTTACTAGTATTCACAACTAAGTTTGGAGGTATCGGCATACCTTCTATAATAGCCAAATTGTCTTGATCCGTTTTATCTAAGTCTAAAAAAAATGCGCGAACTTTAGTAATATTCTCTGCTTTAAGTCCTTTATCATCTGTCTCATTAACGGTGACAAATAATTGATAGCCTTGCGATATTAACGAGATAAGTTTTTCTTGCCAATTACTCTCATGATTAGATACTGATTTAATGTATCTACCTTTCATTGCTCTAAAATAAAATTGGCTGTTATCGCTACTATCAAGAATACTGAGGTGCAAAATAATTTGATTAACTATTAATTTATTGTCTACTGTAATATTTTCAACTTTCATCATTTGCATCCCATAAAAGTTGATTTCTCAACACAGCTAAGATCAAACACAACGGAGTTAGATTTGTGATCAAATTTCATATCAGTGTAAGTTAATCGTGCAGGTGTATCTTCAGTTGAAGTGACTTTATAAAAATATTCAGAGTAATGTAATAATGTAGAAAAACCAAAGCAAAAATCATCGGATCCTTCGTTGTATACCAATAAAAATGCCACCTCCATTTGCTCATTTAAGTAATCAAGACTTCTTAGAAGATCTAAAGCGTATTCCATCTTTGTTGGTTCGCAAGTAAGACCTCCCTGAATATCAATCACAACTAGCGCAGGCCATTCATCATAGCTACTGTTACAATCCGCAATATCTGAAACTAATTGTTGAAGTTGGCTCAGATCTAGTAAATCAACTGCGTCATGTAACGATGTTAATAGAGTGCTTTTACAGTGATTATGTGCTTCATTCCAAATTTTTATTCGTTTAGCTACTTTCCTTTTACCATCAATAGTTATGTAAATAACTTGCTTTTTAACTGGAGTTTTTTTTCCTTGCCAATCTTTCCCATTTGCTACACTTAAAGCGAGTTCAAGAGCCATCAGGGCGTTTTTTTGACCATCATTGCCGCTAAGAACAGTTATGCCTACTGATGGTAATACACCATCAATTAACCATTCTTCTACAATCTGATCATGATAGAAATCATCGTTGTAAATCATTATTTCACCCCATTGAATATGTATTGACGCTTCTCGATCAATTTAACTACTAGGTTTTTTA
The DNA here is from genome assembly GCA_913061365.1 of uncultured Colwellia sp. Classification (GTDB taxonomy): domain Bacteria; phylum Pseudomonadota; class Gammaproteobacteria; order Enterobacterales; family Alteromonadaceae; genus Colwellia. Next base: position 17,537 of record CAJXUT010000021.1, on the reverse strand, counting down.
CTGCTTTTGAGTCCGCGCCAGAAATTAAAGCTTTATTTATTTCGTCAATTTCTGCCGACGGCCAACCAACTCTACGAGAGCCAATAGCAATTGGTGGGGTTATTTCTTTATTTTTGATTTTTTCATATAAAGATGATTTAGGTAGGCCTGTTCTGGCCATTACATCAGATATTCTAATAATTTTTACTGGTATTTGTTGAAAATTTGTTTGCATCGTATCAGCTCCTTTTAGCTTTTGTTGGATACGATGCAAATATTATTAATTTTTAATGTGGTGGGTAACCGTGAAAAAAAAGTTATTTTTCAAGGAAAATAGTTAAGATAAATTTCGTAGAAACTTTCAAGTCAAAAACTCTACTAATAACTAACGTTTTACAAGATTTACCATTTTGTTAACAAAAGGAAAAACGGTCTCCGTAAGTTCCTTTTCACCCTTCTCTCCATTTGGAAATAAAGCTACAGTAAGAACTCGATTGGGTATTTTTATGCCGAAAAAAACTTGCCACATATATAAATCAAGGCATGCAATAACTTGATATTCTTGTATTTTTTTATAATTAGATTCTTTTGAAAGACCCTTTTCTTTTGGGTTGTGAAGGCCAGTATCCTTTCGCCATATGGGTAGCAAGTCACCTAGCTGCATCAAAATTTCGGCATCCGAAAAGTCTGCTATATTTATATCCACAGATATTTCTGAAACATTCTGCATGCAACGCAGGGCCGGCTTTAACTTATTAATATCAATTTCATTAAACCCTGAGGGATATAATTTAAGAATACCTTTCAATGGTGAATCATCACTAAGTGGCTTAACCAAATTAAACTGTTCTATTTCCTGTCCAATAGACAATGCTTTACTCGCAGGTATTCCCTTAATTGCAGGTGAATGTTGGATACCTAACAAATTAAGTTCTTTAACGTTAATACCTATTTTATCAAGCCAGTCCATATCAATATGACTATTTTCTAGTTCAATATTTGATTTGATTAATGGAGAACCTTCTATAATTTGCCACCAAAGAGAACAGTCTTTAAGAGAATCAATAACCTCCGGATGAGCATTTTTTTTAATCACATCGCTAACCTGTATTATCAACTCTGCCCGACAATGTATTTGATTAAGAATTTCTGGTTTGCTTAACCCTTTATTAAAATTATAATTTTGAATATCGAACCATTTAGGTAAATCTTTTTTACTTTCTACTTTAATTATCATAAGTACAACTTTTTCATTGCGGATTAATTAATAATTTTATCTAATGCTTTTGATAGCTTATCTAAAGCATCTCGTCTTTCATCAAAGTAATCATATTGATTGTAAATACCTTCAATGCCTTTTAATTTATGGTTCAAACAACGTTCTGCAACGTGACCAGCCACACCGTTAGATGCTAATAAAGTACGGCATGTTCTACGTAAATCATGCACTGCAAAGTGTGGCATATCACCCATTTTATTGGGTGGTTGTTTCTTTTTACCAGCCTCATGCCCAAACAATTTAGTAATAGCTCGGTTTAGTGTATCTGCACCCATGTAAGGATTTTTGCTACTCCTCCTATTAGGAAAAACATACGGTGAATCAAATGCCCTTACACGCAACTCTTTTAGCCAATGAATTACTACAATTGGAAGTGGGATCGTTACTCCAACACCTGACTTGCTTCTTTCTTTTGGTAATTGCCAAGTAGCAGTGTTTAAATCAAACTCTTGCCAAGGCGCTTCTATGAGTTCGCTTTTTCTTACGCCTAAAGTTACCAATAAAGCACACGCTAAATAATTTTCTCGACTAAAACTATTATGGTTATCACTAAACACCTTAAATGCTTTCTCTAATTCATCCATTGATAAAGCTCTATCTTTGCTTTTTTCAATGCCGCCAGCATCAGTAACAGAAAAAGCACTAGCCGGATTATTATCAATAACATCTAATTTAATGCCATGATTAAATAACTGCCTACAGTACATTAATGCATCATTGGCAATAGTAGGTCGATTACTTTTCGCTATAGCCTGTAATACTCCTCTTACATCCCTTGCTGAAATTTGCTTTAACGACGCTTGGCCAATATGCGGGGCAATATCTTTGCGATAAATTCTTTCTGGAATATTAGGGTTTTTTAACCTTTTGACTAAACTTGGATACCAATCAGCAAACAGATCATCTACTGTTTTTATGGTAATTTGTTGTTCGCGTTTTCGGGCAAGTAATGGGTCTAAACCATCGCGATGCTGTTTACCAGCTTCTGCGGCTTTTGCACGTGCATCAGCCAGCGATAAATCCTCATACCGACTTAAAGACATTTCTTTCCGTTTTCCGTTAGCTGTGTAGCGTAACATCCAGTACGCTTTACCCGATTTAGGCACAACAAAATACAGACCATCACCATCAGCGAATTTTCCGGGTTTGCCTTTAATCTTTGCTTCAATAGCCTTTACTGTTAATTTGCCCATTTTAATCTCTATTATTAATGGTGGGTGAAATTAACATATATGTTTTAACTATGATATAACTCACCTAAAAGCCCACCAATACCCACCAGATAAAACAAGACCTCTTCAGCCTTAGCTAAACTAAAGATATAAAAAAACCCTTTAAAAGTAAAGGGCTTTGTTGCTATTCAGGTTTCACCAGAACTTATTCTATATTCGCTATCTGCTCACGCATTTGTTCAATTAAAACTTTTAATTCAACTGCACTAGCAGTAATGTCTGTATTAATTGATTTTGAGCCTAAGGTATTGGCTTCTCGATTAAACTCTTGCATCATAAAGTCTAAACGACGACCTTGTGCACCGCCTTTTTTCAATATTTTCATTGTTTCGCTTACATGGCTATTTAAGCGATCTAATTCTTCAGCAACATCCATTTTTTGCGCTAGTAATACGAGTTCTTGCTCAACACGTGATGAATCAAGATCTATATTAGCATCTGTAAACTTGTCTATAATACGTTTACGCTGCCACTCAATCACTTCTGGCATATGTGCTTCTACTTTATCAGCTTCTGTTGCTATTGCCGTTAAACGCTGCTCAATCATTGCTTTTAAGTTTTCACCTTCACTTGCTCTAGCTGCAATAAAGTCTGTTAATGCTTGTTCAAAACCTGCCAACAATTCAGCCTGAATTAGTGAAACATCAGCTTCTTCAGCTTCCATAACACCTGGCCAGCGCATAACTTCTAATGGGTTTATTTTACTATTTAACGTCTGCTCATTAATCCAATTGGCATGTTGAATAAGCTGTAAAGCAAGTTTTTCATTGATGGCTAAATCACTTTTAGCACCTGGATTTGCATTAAAACGTAAATTACATTCAACCTTGCCACGATTTAATTGCTTGCGAAAACGCTCACGTAATAAAGGTTCAATACCTCTAAACTGCTCAGGTAAACGGAAATAGGTTTCTAAAAAGCGTTGGTTAACACTGCGAATTTCCCAAACTGCATTGCCCCAATCACCTTTTACTTCAAAACGTGCAAATGCCGTCATGCTGTGAATCATAATAAATATTCCGAATCGCTTATCAAAAAAGAGCGTTGATTATACCCAAGCGACACTTAAATGCGAAGCTGGGGTAATCAACATATTTATAATTAACTGAAGGTTTTTGTAAAGATTAGATGCTAGATCAAAGCTAAAGCTAAATGAATATGCAGAATAAGCTCTTTATAAGCTTATTCTTTGCAAAAATATTTATTAAGCTTCTTTGAGCCACTGCTGTTTTATATGTTCCGCGACACGAAAAGCATTTGCGTAAATAGTGAATGTATAAGGAACACTGCCACCTGTTGGCATAAAAGAACCATCAGTAACATATAAATTATCCACCTCGTGAGCGCGACAGTTTTTGTCTAATACTGATGTTTTTGGATCATTACCAAAACGACAGCCTCCCGCCATTAAATTAGTCGCAGGATAACCACTTACTGAAGAAGAAATATTCTTTGCTCCTAATGCAACAAGAAGCTTTTCAGCTTTTACAGATAAATACTCACCTACTTCTAAATCACGTTCATGATAGCCAATACGCACCTTAGCTACCGGATCTCCCCACTTATCTGTGACATCTTTATCTAAGGCAACAAAACAATCATCCGTAGGCAGCCAGTCGTTAAACACTTCAAAACGTAGCGTTTTATAGGTAGTAAATTCTTGTTTGATACTCTGTTTTAATTCTTCACCCCAAAGTAGTCTATCTTCACCTTCGCTATCAACTCCCCATTGTGTTCCTCTGGCTCTAGCGATAGGGTTTTGATGGAATAAAAAATCAATTGTGCCACCTTTTGCCTGCCCCTTAGCATTCGCGCCGGTAAAATTATTGTCATCAATTTGATACCAATCTTGCAGTGCTCTATTTACAAATGGACCTACAACTTTTAACTCATTAACTTGCTGCTCATTAAGCTGATCATATATAAAATCACCACTACCCGTTCCGCCGCCACTAAATAATAAGTTTTTACCCACCTGACCATTATTATTAGCTAAGCCATTAGGAAACTTTTCTCCCGTTGATGCTAGCAATAACCGAGACGTTTCCACAGCCTGACAGGCAACCACATAAGTTTTGGCATTAACACTTTGCTCACGCCCTTGAGCATCATAATAATGAATGCCTGTAATTTCACCGCTATCATCAGTTGCTATTTTATAAACTTTAGCATTCGGTTTTATAGTGCAGTTACCTGTTGCAACGGCATGATTGAGAAGAGCCGCTCTACCACTACCTTTAGCACCTGAAGAGCAACCATAACTACTGCAGTAGCCTGAGTATTCACAACTGCGACGACCCATTGCCGGTTGCGATAACACCGCACGTGGAACTGGTACAGCATGATAGCCTATTTTATTTGCAGCCTTATCTATCCATGATGACATGGGAACTTCAGCAATAGGCGGATAAGGAAAATCAGTTGAACGCGGCTCTTGATGCGGATGTTTAACAACACGCCCTGACACGCCGACTTCTCGTTCTACCATTGCATAATATGGTTCTAGCTCATCGTAGCTAATAGGCCAATCGGCAACATTTGCCCCCTCTATTTCGCCAAATTCAGACTTTAAACGAAAATCTATTGGCTTTAAGCGATGAAAGTAGCCGCTCATGAAATTAGAAGAACCACCAACTACGGTGCCATTCCACCAAGACCAACCTGAATCACTTGTTTTTTCGCCTTGCCAAAATGAGTTACCTTCTTCATCTTCGTATTCTTCTTCTACAACATGTTGCTCATCACTAAGTTTGGGGTTGTATGCATCATGAATACTAATGGCTAACTCATCTTTAAAAAATTCTTTTTCTGTAAGCCACGGACCTTTTTCTAACACTAAAACTTTCGCGCCTGCTTTAGCCATCGTATAAGCAACTGGCGATGCGCCAGCACCACTACCTACAATGCAGATATCATAATTTATGTTTTTCATGCTTTGTGTGTTCTCTTAATTGACTGAGTATTAGCAAGACGATTGCTACTTTTTTTAGGGTCTACTACGCGAATAGCTATTTGATTCTTAGCTTTACCACGCTGCGGTAATTCAAAATAACGTTGACCTTCTTTTGGTAATGGAAAGCCTCCTTGATGTTCAAGCCATTGCCAACCAATACCATCAGGATTTCCGCCATAAGCCGGTGGTGTTAACATTGCCTCATAGATATAAGCAAGTAGAGTCGATAACCAATTAGAGCCCGCACTTGAATTACTTATGCCACGCAGTGTTGTTTCTTTTTGTTCAAAAGATAATTCAATAAAAGGCTTACTTTGCTGGCTGTTAGCAAAGCCATTTAACCAACCTACGCCTTTAATAATGAATTCTTTCTCATCTTCATCGGTTGGCTGTACTGTCATCACTTGATATAAATAAGCTAAGGCATTAATACTTTTTGCACTTGGACTCGCTTCTGCTGATACTTCAGGCTCTGGCAAAAGATGTATAAGCGTTGCTTCAAGCGTTAACCAAGGGTCGGTTTTTTTCAATTGATTGAGTTGTTCGTGTAATTGTTCCTGCTGTTTTGCAGACAATGGTAAAATAGGTAATGCTGCAATAGCTGTAGCGCCCGCGGCAGACTTTAAAAATCGACGCCGAGATTGACCACCTTCAGCTTTATTATCAGCCTTACTTTTAAACCAAAGAGGGGTTTGATAGTTTTTATCAAAAAATGATTTCAAGTGATACTCCCTAAGATTCTGGTTGTGTTGTTTTACTTTGCCACTGGTTCAGAAAAGTTAACCAAATTTCTTTTGAGTAACCATTATCATCTTGTAACTCCGCAGTATCTTTTGACAATAGCATTTTACCGCTCGCTGTAGACACATACATATGAGGATAGCCTAATACAGGCGGTAATGACTTCATAAATGATTCATTTTCATTTGCATCACTGACACTGATTTTCAAGAGGACATATTTACTATGCAGTGCTTGATAAACACTTGGATTTTCTAATAAAAATGCATCCATCTTATGACACCATGTACACCAATTGCCTCCTATCTCAATTAGTACATTACGATTGGTTTTCTGTGCTAGTGTCAATGCAGCATTCGCATCACTAAAAGGATCTCTCTGCTCATCATATACCTGACTATATTCAGGTAATTCATTAGCCAATAACAAGTGTGGCGCTGAGTTTTCATTAATCGAGTTTGCATTCGCTGAATCAGCATATAGCACACTCGTACTTGCCATAAGGCTACACACCACTAACAAAAAAAATTTCATTTTTTCTCACTCTTGAAAATATTGTATTAAATTATGCTCTACTAGCAAGATGACCTTATTTGTTCCAACTATATTTCAAAAAAAGTGTTGAGGCATTATAATACCGCCAATTATTTTATTTGAGCTTCTTAAAAGGGTACATTATGCGTCCAAGCGGTAGAACATTAGGACAGATTCGTCCAGTAACCATTACTCGTCAATTTACAGCACACGCTGAAGGCTCAGTACTTATTGAATTTGGCGATACCAAAGTTATATGTACTGCTTCAGTTGAACAAGGTGTTCCACGCTTTTTAAAAGGCCAAGGTAAAGGTTGGATAACAGCTGAATACGGCATGTTACCGCGTTCTACTCATACCCGCATGCGCAGAGAAGCAGCTTCTGGTAAGCAAAGTGGCCGTACTTTAGAGATCTCACGCTTAATTGCTCGTGCATTACGTGCCGCTGTAGATTTAAAAGCATTAGGTGAAAACACAATTTCTTTAGATTGTGACGTTATTCAAGCTGATGGAGGAACACGTACAGCTTCTATTACGGGTGCTTGTGTTGCATTAGTTGACGCACTAAATTATATGCGCGCTAAAGACATTATTAAAACTAACCCGCTTAAACACATGATTGCCGCTATTTCTGTTGGTATTTATAAAGGTGAACCTGTTGCTGATTTAGATTATGCAGAAGATTCAAATGCCGAAACAGATATGAATGTTGTGATGACAGACACTGGTAAATTAATTGAAGTGCAAGGAACTGCAGAAGAAGAACCTTTTAGCTTTGAAGAAATGCAAGCCATGATGCAATTATCTAAAGATGCTATAAATGAATTGTTCGATCACCAAAAAGCAGCATTAAGCTAACAAATAGAGTAATTTGGAGAATAAAATGAAAGATTATCAACGTGACTTTATTGAGTTTGCTTTATCTAAACAAGTACTGCGTTTTGGTCAATTTACACTAAAATCAGGTCGTACTAGCCCATACTTTTTTAATGCTGGTTTATTTAAAACGGGTGGTGATTTAGCTCGTTTAGGACGTTTCTACGCCGCAGCTCTTGTTGATGCTGATATAAGCTTTGATCTAGTCTTTGGCCCTGCTTATAAAGGCATTCCTATTGCTACCACAACGACAGTAGCATTATTTGATCAGCATAATCTAGATGTGCCTTACTGTTTTAATCGCAAAGAAGCAAAAACCCACGGTGAAGGCGGCAGCCTAGTTGGAGCCGAGCTTAACGGCAAAGTGATGCTAGTGGATGACGTAATCACAGCTGGCACTGCAATTCGTGAATCAATGGAAATAATCAAATCTCATAATGCTGAACTTTCAGGTGTACTAATTGCTTTAGATCGTCAAGAAAAGGGGCAAGGAGAATTATCAGCAATTCAAGAAGTTGAACGAGACTTTGGCACAAAAGTTATTTCAATTGTTACTCTAGCTGACGTTGTAACTTATCTTGAAGAGAAGCTTACTGGTGATGCTGCTGCCGATGCTGAATTAGCTATCAGTTTAGCAAGCATTAAACAGTATCGACAAGACTATGGAATTTAAGACATAAATCAGTCTTATTTAAATTAAAAAAGCCTGCAATTGCAGGCTTTTTACTATGTCATGATAGTTTCAACTCAAAATCAAGCAATGAGTTCAAATTGATAAGTAGCTGGTTTTTCATAGGCTGTTGTTATATTGGAATAAAATGTTTCAACTCTTTCAGCGCGCTGAAGCACCTCATTTGATTGCGTAGGAGCAGCATACTCTTGCTTATTTAATGTTTGATTAATAAAGTCGTCAAAGCTAAGCCCATCACCTGATTCACTTTCACTTTTTTGTTCAGCTTCACTCGCTAATGAGTTTTCATTATCATCAGCTGTTTTAACAGTACTACTCTCTTGTATTTGCAATTCAGATTGTGCTTGTAAAATAACTTGCACAGCACTTGCTGCCACTTTGATATCTTGCGATGAAGGGTTTGCAGGGGCTAATGCTGCTGAATGTACCTTTTGCATTTTTGCGATAGTTGCCGCTGGATTCCCAGGAACAGTAGATAAGTCAACGGAGACTTCTCCACCCACAGCGTATTTCCTTCCATCAGGCCCTGTTTCGAAAGAATAATTTGGTGCCCCCGTAGTTGACCCTCCCACTGAGGCATGTGCTAACTCATGAGCGCGCACTTCTTTATCGCGACGCTCTAGTTCATTAATTACACGCTCTTTTTTAACTTCTTGAGCTTGAGAGTCACCGTCAGATGTATCAACTTCACTTTCATCTTCTTTCGTTTCATTTGCAAATGAGTGTTGAGGGGGATTGTGATCATGCTCACCTTGCTGCTCATTATTTTGTTCTGTAATCGTATTATTAGCTAATTCTGCTTTCTCTTTTAAACTAGCAAAGTCAATATTTTCACTATTTTGCGCTGGTGTTCTTCCTCGTTCTCGATCAGAAGACACACCTTTTTCCGCCACAGATTGATGTAATGCAGCAGGCTTAGTGATAATTTCTCGTTGATGGTTTTCTCGACGCAAGGTTTCCGTGTGCGGATTAAGCACTGTTGGAATAGATAAATTAGGAGCTTGCGGGGTAATATTCATAAATAATTAGATCGAAGCGATGAAAGTTAAGCAGTTACATCTACCAAGGTACCAAGCGCTTCATCAGCTGTTTTTACCACCTGAGCTGATGATTTTGCTTGATAGTCAGCAACTTTCAAATCCACAATAGATTGATTCAGCTCTGGAATTTTTTGTTCTTTATTTGCCGCTGTTTGACTATTTTCAGTTTGAGTAATAACGTCTTCATCACGCTTAGCACTCGTTTCAGCAGCAATATTTGCTGCTGCTTGACTAGCTTCATCAGTTGCTTTTTGAAAACCTTGTATGCCTGAATTAAATGCTGATTGTATTTGCATCAGAATCACCCTATCTATCTCGTATAACACTGTTTAATTATTAGTCAAAAAAGCAAAAAAGTAAAGAATAAAGTTGTTCTGCTAATAGATCAAATAGTTAAAAAATCAACGAGAAAATTGAGTTAACAACCAAGTCGATAATACCTCTGTAAAATCATCAAGGTGCGAAATAAAGGGGGCATGAGATGCTTTTTCAAAAATATATTCATCACTATTTTTTTCAGAAAACTTAGTGATATGTGTAATAACTGATTTAGGCACAAGACTATCAGCACTACCATATAAACGTAAAAAAGGTTGGCTAATATCACTAAGCTGTATTCTGTAGTCACTGCTTTCTAATAGCATTAGTGACTCATCTAATGTTATTTTATTAGCCATTTCATGCTGAAAAACAAGTTGGCTAATTTGTTTAATGTCATGACGAACATGTGGACTTCCCATAGCTTGTAGCTTTAAAAATCCATTAATCGTTTTTTTCGCATCTACTTTTAATTGCTGATGAAAAACATCAAGCACATGTGGTTTGATTCCCGGCCAAACTAGCTTATTTTCTACGGCTCTTTCTTCAACAAACCTAGGTGAACTTGCCACGGTTATCAAACCCAATACTTTTTCTGGGTAGGTTAACGACATTTCTGTTGCAACTAAACCTCCTAAAGACCAACCAACATAAATAGCGGGTTGGTCAATTGTATTGGCAATATGTTGACAGATATTAGTCAAAGAATAAGGCGTGATTTTTTTATTAACATTGAGTCCAAAGCCCGGTAAATCAATAGTAATCACATGAAAACAATCGCTAAAAGAAGAAGGTAAGTTATCAAGCAGTGGTTGCCATACTGCTGAATTTAATCCCCAGCCATGAAGAAACACAACAGGAATAGATTGCTTATTTGATTGGTGGTATGTGGAAAATTTAAGCGTTTCTGCCATGCTTATCTCTTAAGAAGTAAAAATGAATGTTATTTTACAAAATGGATGATCACAATGGAATGGATTACGTTCAGCAAACTGAAAAACAATTGGCCGGCACAACTTCAAAGCCACTTAGAAGGTATACTGTTAGCTTTTTCTCAATGTGATCTCTGTGGCAGTGATTCTCAAGAACAATCGCTAATTTGTTCTAGTTGCTTTGCACAATTACCATTATTCGAACAAGAGCTCACCCAAGGAGATTTACTCAACTGGCCTGCAATAAATAAGGCTCTTCCTCATATTCATTTTGATCATTTGTTTTGCCTTTCACCCTACTTACCACCTTTCACTCATTGGTTATCACAACTTAAATATCAGGGACGTTTTGAGTTGGGTTCATTATTTGCTGATTTACTTGCTCAACAATGGCTAAAAGTACATAGCACATCACCAATCGATCTTATTTTAAGCGTACCTTTACATATCAGTAAATGGCAGCAACGTGGTTATAATCAAGCACACTTAATCGCAAAGCCATTTTCTAAGTTAGTACAGCGCCCTTATCAAGCTACTGTTTTAATTCGTCTCAAAGAAAATAAAAGCCAAGTAGGACAGACAGGCGCTCAAAGACGTAATAATTTAGCGAATGTTTTTTCTTTACGACATCCTTTAGGTAAAACAGTAAAGCATGTGTTACTAATTGATGACGTATTAACCACAGGAAGTACTGCAAGTGAAATCAGTAAACTATTGAAAGATCACGGTGTTGAAAAAATAACCGTCGTAACCGTTTGCTTAACTTTACCAAAGCACTAGACTTACTTAATTTGCGTATTAAATGCTTTAGCAAAAAACAAACTGTTTGCGAGCAGTTTACTACTACCGAGCCAATAACCACGAAAAGCTAAAACATCAGAGCTAGCAATTACTCGCCCCTTACCATAATTATGTGCAACAAGAGCAGCATTATGAGCTAAACGATTTACTAAGTTTTGATCGGTATAACCACTAAGCAATGGCGAAGCTGTATATTTAGCTACGGTAATAAAAGGCTGTTGCCCTGCTTCCATAATCAAAGTGCTATTTCGAAATAGGGGTAGATTAGTATTGTTATAACCAAAAGTTAATGGGTGTGACAAATCAATTTTGGTATCAAAAATAGCACCCGCAATACGTTTTCTAGCGCTTAGTTTTATTTTATCTTTATAGCTTAGGCTTTCTGTATCAAACAACTCTGATATCTGTTTTTTACTAACAAAATTAACTGATAAAATATCTTTTTCTGCTAACCAAGATGCGCTACTCTTTTGGCCAAATATAACACCACCTTGTTTAACCCAAGCTTTAATTTTATTCACAATTTCATCAGCTACAGTACTGTAATTTCCATTGACTAAAATTAGGTGGCTATAATGAGAAAAATCTATATTTTTCAAGCGTGAATGTTCAACAATACTTAAAGGTATATTCAGTGTTTCATCAAGATAGAAACGAATTTCTCCAGCTTCATATTGTGATATTCCGTCACCACCTAATAACAGCACTTTAGGTGAATTTAAAAGTTTAAAAGAGTTACTTCCAAAATCAATTCCTTGATTTGTTAACCCACTTTTAATAGTGACTAACTCAATATTAAGACTCACTGCCAATTCAGCTACTGTAGCGCGCCAATTTTCTGTTGATTGAAGAGCAGCAGGAATAATTATTGTGCCACTCTCAAAAGTACGATTGTTGCCTGATAATTGACTACTAAAGCCTTCTGTTGCAACTTTTGCTTTAATATTTTTTTCGAGTAGTTGATTCAGTAATTTAGGAGCCAAATAATGATGCCACTCAAAAGCATAAGCATAATCACTATTCTTAACATCAACATTTTCTACTTGGGGAATATCTTCACCGGACCATGCTTTATCAAGTAATTTTAACCCCCAAGTACTCTCTATTTTCTGAGAATCTATATTCATTGCCAGTGGCATAGTCCAGCCAGATACATCATAAAATGTATTATCAGCAAAATGAGTTGCTTGATTAAACAATGCTTGAATTAAACGATATTGATTTTGTGCTAATGGCACATAAAAACTATGTTCAGCTAAATATTTTTTTCCTTTATAGCTAAAGTCTTCATTCAGTGGAAAAACCTTAATTTGATGTTGTGCTAATTTATGAAGTAAAGCTTGTAAACGGTGACTATCTTTACGCTCGCTAATTAAGTAGCCCTCAAAATCTTCTTTTTTCGCGCGCTTTTTCGCATCAGTATAAAAGTTATTACGATATTGCTTTAGCTTGTTTCTGTTTTGCCAAGCGCCTTCAATTGTTGATAGCGATGTTAATACATGGTTTTGAATACTAAACTCAAGTGTTAATAAACCATTGATAGTATCTTGCTGCATGCCACGTGCGCTAGCTTGCTCAAATAAAATGCCAATGCTAGCGTTAATATCAGGATATGTTGAGCCTTTGCCATAGTAAAAGTCATCAAAATTTTCTTCGCTATAATATAAACGTTGCGCTTTATCTAGCGCTTTTGCATGGTATGTAGCCAATGTTTTGGTGAGTGTTATATTTTGTTTAGGTGTTAACGGGTGCGTTCTACTGATTATACCCGGTTGGAAAAAGTAGCTCCCATTTGCACCCATTTCATGATAGTCACCTACCACATGTGGTTGATATTGATGAAAATATTTTAATCTATTTTGACTTTCTTGTTGTGTTAATAAAAGCCAATCTCGATTTAAATCAAACCAAAAATGATTAGTTCTTCCACTAACCCATGCTTGGTGATGCTCAATATGAGCAGGATCAGCGTTATCAGCGGATCCTCGGTAAGTTGTGACCCAGTTTACAAATCTGTCCATACCATCAGGATTAATACTTGGTTCGAGGATAATGATGGTATTATCAAGCAGGGTTTCAATGCTTTCATCTTCAGTAGCAGCTAAATAATAGGCAACAATCATGGCAGCATTTGCACCACTTATTTCGTCACCATGAACACTATACCCAAGCCATAAAACTAAGGGTTCTTTATTCGCTTCTTCTTTTGTTACTGGTTTTAATTTATTGTTATGACTGTTTCTTCGCTTAAGAATTTGATCTAAATTAGCTAGGTTTTTTTCACTTGAAATAGTGACTAGCAACTGTTCTCTCAATTGAGGCGTTTTCCCCATTCCTGTAAGTTTAACTCGCGTTGAACTATCTGCTAATGCACCAAAGTATTGAATTAATTGATCGTACCTTATATGACGTTCACCAATTTCAAATTCCAGTATTTGCGCTGGCAACAAAACATTAGCATCATAATTAGTTTTTGCCGGTAGATAATCTTGAACAGGGGCTGCATGTGAGAGAGTAAATAGAAGACTTAAAAATAATACAATGAACAGGCGAGAAAGCGACATTAAAATTTCCTTTATATTGATCTTGCATAAAATAACAAATAAAAGCATAAAAATCATTAGCACATAACAAGATTGAAGAGTAAAATAGCCATACCTGAGTAAAATACTCAAGTATACCTGTTTAAGTATAAAGAGAGCCTTGTATTATGATCACTATTTCAACTACTGCCCAAGAACATTTTGTTAAGCTACTATCTCAACAAGCAGAAGGAACTCATATCCGTGTATTTGTTGTAAATCCCGGCACAGCTAAAGCTGAATGTGGCGTTTCATATTGTCCTGCTGATGCAGTGGAACCTGATGATATTACATTACCTTTTGATGGCTTTTCAGCCATGGTTGATGCCGATAGTAAGACTTTCTTAGAAGAAGCCGAAATTGACTTCGTTACCGATAAAATGGGTTCACAACTGACCTTAAAAGCACCTAATGCTAAATTAAGAAAAGTAGCTGACGATGCACCTTTATTTGAACGTGTACATTATTTCCTCCAAGCAGAAGTAAATCCTCAACTTGCTGGTCATGGCGGCGAGTGTACTTTAGTTGAAATTACCGATGATGGTTACGCAGTATTGCAATTTGGTGGCGGCTGTAATGGTTGTAGTCAAATTGATGTGACGGTTAAAGACGGCATTGAGAAACAATTAGTTGAACTAATGGGTGATGAAATCAAAGGCGTTAAAGATGTAACTGAACATGAACGCGGTGAGCATTCATATTACTAGCATTGAAATAGGTATTATTTCAACAAAATGATAATGAACGGTACATAAAACATGATGTATCGTTCTTTAAAAAAAAACAATAAATTTAGAGCAATCAGTAATTTCAAAATAGATTAAATGAATAATTTACTCGCTAAATTAGGGCAAAATCCAAAACGTAGTTTATCTATTTTTTTAGTTGGGCTTGGTCTTTTTACTATTGGTTTGCTGTTTATCGCAATTGGTTACTTTTACCATCACATTTGGCAAATGCTTGGCGTTTTTATTCTGGCATTTTCTTGTGTAATAGCTGCTTGGGGCTATTTAGGTATTTTTGCTAATCGCTGGTTTCATATCCTAGAAAAACACAAGCCTAAAAATAAAAGCATTTCATGATTTATTTAATTCAAAAATACTGGCTTCATCTCACATTGTTAATACTGGCAAGCATTGCTACTTTATCTCTTTGGCCCGCAAATAGTTTACCAGATGTACCAGGCACAGATAAAACTCATCATTTTATAGCTTATGCCGCATTAATGTTTCCTGCTGCATTGCGCAAACCTAAATATTGGGTACTAATATCTGTTGCTTTTCTTGCTTTCAGTGGGGCAATAGAGTTAATTCAACCTTACGTAAATCGTTATGGTGAATGGCTAGACATGGCTGCCAATGCATTTGGCCTGGTCTGTGGCTTTATTTTAGCCAAGCTAATACTACTTACTTTGAAAAAAAATATCTCTGTTTAAAAAAATCACAGTAACTTGACTATTATCAATACAACTTTCTTAGATAATAGCTATACTCATTCTAATAACCCTAATTAAAAATTTTCAGAGAACGGCCTTATTATGCTAGAAGTTAAACATCCCCCAAAGCGTTTGTGGCAAAAGATTACGACTGTTATTGCTAAATTGAGCTTTGTCGCCGCAGCTATTGGCGTTGTACTAACCATGATTTATGGTGGTGATGTAAGCGAAGCAAATAAAGCTGCTATGGGCGCTACTACTTTTATCTGCTTTGCTATAGGCGTGGTATTAGAGTGCATGGGAAGTACCAGCATCCCTAATTTAAAACCTGAACAGGATTAATTTGCCCAAACAGTTCACATTAACATTGTTTTATTCTAGCTTGATAGTGCCATATCAAGCTTGCTCCTCTAGCAAGCATAAATAAAGAAAATGCTGCCCACAATGCGTGGTTTGCTTGGTTTTGGGGTAACACGTTCTGTAATACCCACCAACAAGGAAAGAAACAAGCAAAGGTTGAAAAAACCATACTATTTCGCATTACTCTTGCTTGCATTAGCCCAATATAAACGCCATCAAACAGAAAACACCAACAAGCTATAATCGGTAATAATATCATCCAAAACAAGTACTCTTTAGCGAACTCAATGACGCTAGGAATGTCTGATATAAATGTTAACAACTGCTCTCCTAAAAAAAAGAACAGTAAAGAATAGCCTACTGCAAATAAGCCGGTCCAAAACAGTGAGATGTTAACTATATTTTTTAATTGATTACTGTTTCTACCCCCTTGTGCTTTACCTACCATGGCCTCAGTTGCATTAGCCACACCATCTAATCCAAATGAAATAAGCAGTAAAAAATTCATCAAAATTGCATTAGCTGCAACAACATTGTCACCTAATTTAGCCCCTTGAAACGTAATAAAAATAAAGCAGATTTCTATACATAAGGTACGAAGTAAAATATCACGATTCAACTTAAAATAATGTAATAAACTTGCCCGCTCAATTAAAGATGAAAATAATATTTTTCCTTCATTAACTAACTTTATTGCCTGTTTTTTATATCGTCTAGAAATAATCAACAAGCCTAACACCATACCAAAGTATTCAGCGATTAACGTCGCAAACGCCACACCTTGAACTTGCCAATTAAAACCAAAAACAAAGAGTAGGTCTAAAACTACATTGAGTAAGTTGCTAATAATTAATAACCACATCACCGATTTAGTTTGATGATTACCAATCAGCCAGCCAAGTATGACTAAATTTGCTAACGATGCCGGATAGCCCCAAATACGAATTTCACTATATTGTCGCGCATAAAATTGTATTTGCTCAGAACCACCCGCCACATTAAGTGCCATATTTAGAAAAGGAGACTGTAAACAGATAAAGATAAAACCTATCGCGAAAGCAACAACAATTCCACGAAGCAACACTAATAAATTTTTATTTAAATCGTTCAAACCAAAAGCTTGTGCGCTTAAGCCTGTGGTCGACATACGTAAAAATCCACATAACCACGTGACAGCCGTAATTATCGTTGCACCAATAGCGCTTCCCCCTAAAAAGTATGCTTCAGGTAAATGCCCTATAACAGCAGTATCAACTAATCCTAATAGTGGCACAGTGATATTTGACAGTATCATCGGCAATGCAAGTAACAATAACTGCTTATGTTGATCTATATTTATATTTCTTAACAAGAAGTGTTTCCTATTAACGTAAAAGACGCTATTTTATATCATCGCTATATTATACTGTCGCTGTTATAAGAGAACACCTCATGAGAACTAACTTTTTGGTCATTTTTTTGCTGTTTTTTCATTTCCCAAGTGTCGCTGCAGTTATTTTACAATACCATCATGTTAGTGATACCACTCCTAAAAGTACGAGTATTACACCTGAACAATTTTCGGTACATTTAAAGTATTTACAAGAAAATAGCTTCAATGTGATCCCTTTATCTCAACTTATTAATAAAATTAAAACTCAACAGCCACTAAAAGATAAGACCGTCGCTATCACTTTTGATGATGCTTATATCGATGTATTAACAAATGCGAAAGCGATGCTCGACAAGTATAATTACTGTCTCTTATACACATCTCCGAGCCCACGAGACGTAGAGGAATCTCGT
>CAJXUT010000020.1 GCA_913061365.1 uncultured Colwellia sp. | reverse complement strand
ACGAGATTCCTCTACGTCTCGTGGGCTCGGAGATGTGTATAAGAGACAGGTTATTAGCATTCGATTTTGGTTGGTTGCGATACATTTGATCTGTATAAGAAAAAGGATCTCGCTTTGTATTCGGTTGCAAGTATCCATTTACACTATTATTTTTTGGGCGATTACTTTTGCTGGAACGATTGTTAAGTTTATCGTTAACTTGTTCGTAGTAACCGCTAATGGCTTGCATTTTTTCTTCTAGTTTTTCTAAACTAGACTGTTCAAACTCATTTTCTTCTGCTTGTGCAAAGGCAGTGAGAAATAGGGGGAATAAAATAATATGTATGTATTTCATATTTTTATGTCTTATTTAGCGTTTAAATAAGCTATTTAATTAATGTGTAATAGATTGTTGAATTATACATAATGATAATATGAATAACAATCATTATCATTTGGGTTGTTAAGGTCTATTAGAATACTATTGAATAATAATGACAACTTGTAAAAATCAGCATTGTATTAGTTATAAATAAAATGCTGATATTTATATGTTTATTATAGAAAGGGTAATGAGAAATCTTATTATAGTTTATTTTAATCCTGTTGATTAATAGTACGGAGTAAACGCACATAACGAAACTTATTAACAACGGGAATAAACTCAATACCATTGGTAAAGTCGATAACTTTTACACAAAGTACAGGAGAAAAGTACTGATCACTCCTATTGTTAGGTGTTGCACGCTTTTATGTTATGTTGAATAAGCAGTGCAGATAGTTTTGTTTTACTTGCGTAACCTATTGTTTTAAATTTAATTTCACCTTGACTATTAAAAAATAACATCATGGGGACTGGGCTTTGTTTCCCAATAGCGTGAATTATATTATTGTTGGCAACATAGGCAGGGAAGGTGTTCTTCTCTCTCTGTAACTCTTGTCGCAATGCTTGTTTACTACCTTGTACGCCTAGCATCACCGTTTGTATATCAGGACAACTTTGATGAAGTGCTTTCAATACTTTATGTTGTCGTTGGCACCAACGACAATTAGGCATGAAAAAAGCAGTTAACATTGGATTACCTTGGTAAGCCTTTAATGTTTGCACTTGTGAAACAGAATAGTTTTCAGCATTAAGGCGTAACATTTGCTCTTGATAAATACTTTGAGCATGGCTTGTTATGGGTGCAAAAATGATGGAAAGTGCAATAATAGATAACACGATTACGATTATTGCATTCCTTATTAAAAGCATAAGGGAATACTGCTCTGCGTTTTCATTACCTTCATCTTGGGAGTTCTTAAATTTAGAACTCATAATTTAATCCAGCGTAGGCAGTTCTTCCGCGCAGTGGCCCATAAATATAAACTACGTCGTAGCTACCATCTTCATGGAACATTAGCGGACTATCCATATCGTCAGCTTGGCTATAATCGAATAAATTGGTTGCACCAACATAAATTTTTAGTCCTTTACTTAGCTCTTTAATAATCTTTAAATCAATGGTGATGTATGATTCTGCTTTGGTACTTTTCTTTTCTGTGCCATCGTTTCGGTTATAGCCTTCGTAGCCATAATCATCTAAATTTCGACTACCAACCCATGTTGCTGAGGTGATAACATCCCACCCTTGATAATCCCAATCAGTACTTAGTGTAATTCGCTTTTCGGCAGGAGCGATGGCAAAAGACTCTTTGAATGTTTTGTCATAGCGGTACTGTTCAATAATGGTGGATAGAGCTAACTCTTCGTAGATTTGATAGTTGATGGCGAGATCAATAGCGGTTACCGAGGCGGTTTTGTCTAATTGGGTGAGTATTGGGGTACCTTCATTGTTATGCTCTAATGAGGCAAGGTGATCTACAGCGGTGTAAGCGAAGGATAGCGTAGAAGTAAGCTTGTTATGATCGTAGTTTAGTGAATAAGTAGCACTATTAGAACGCTCTGGTTGTTCTACTTCTACAAGGTAACCTTTACCTGAATCAAGTATTCCGTGATCACTTTCAAAAAAAGACAAGGGTGCGCGATAACCTTGACCAAAAGACAAACGTGAGGTGAATTGTTCGTTATGTAAGTAGCGCATATCTACACGAGGAGAGATTAAAGTTTTATCTATCTCTTTACCTGGTTTTGATATATCAACAAAATCTGCTTGTATATTATCGATTCGAAGGGCTGCTGCGAGTTCAAAATCTTCGTGTGGCGTCCATGTATCTTGAATGAAAATACCTTTGGTGATGTAATCAAAACTATCTTCTACGTAGTTGTCTAATAACGCTAAAGCCCTTGATTTTGAACGCATCTCTTCATTACGGATATCGCTGCCAAAGGTTAATAAGTGGTTATCATTAAGATAATAATTAACTCTGATACTAGAATAGAACATAGTATCTTCAGCATAATAGTCTACTGCTTCATAGAAAGAGTCTTGAACGTGGTCTATGTAGGCAAAATTTGTGGTGATATTTAAATCACTGTTAATTTCATGTAACCAGCTTACTGAAAATTCTTCTCTATCTGTTTTTACCCATTCAGTTGTCTCCCACGGATTACCAATATATTTGTTTCGTACATCGTTATTAACAAAAAGGCTATCGGCTTCACCATAAGCTACACTTGATAAAGCATCAGTAACACTGTTGACGGTATCGCCTAATACAGGGCCTCCAAAAACTTCAGAGTTGCTTTGGTTGTAGCGAATTCTTAAATTATCTGTATAGCTAAAGTCGTGAGAGAAGTAAATTGTCATGGAACTATTAGTGAGCGCAGGATTTTCACTTACGCCATTTTTATCGCCGTCGAACTGATCTTTATTGTCGTATTGGCCTACAAGGGTTATATGGGTGTTATTATCTTCACTGACTCCCATTGCCAAGATAGATGCTTTTCTATAGCCAAGTTCTCCAGTAGATAAATCTATTTGAATCTCATTTTCAGTGGCGTCTTTAGTAACC
The DNA here is from genome assembly GCA_913061365.1 of uncultured Colwellia sp. Lineage (GTDB taxonomy): Bacteria > Pseudomonadota > Gammaproteobacteria > Enterobacterales > Alteromonadaceae > Colwellia. Next base: position 20,531 of record CAJXUT010000020.1, on the reverse strand, counting down.
ATATTGACAGTGCCGCCTATGGCTTCAGGCGCAGTAAGTGAAGCACCAGCACCACGTGCTATTTCTATTGAACCAATACCTGTAGCAGCAACAGAGTCCATACCATAGAACCCAGAAATCATGGTGTGCATGGGAATGCCATCAATTAGTACATTGGTATGTTCACCTTTCATACCATTAATCATTATGCGTTTTGCACCACACATTGAACATTCGTTAGAAACTCGAATACCTATAGCATTTTGAATCGCATCGGCTAAGCTGGCTGATTGACTATTTTCGATATATTCGTCGGTTAATAGCTCTGTTTTAGCAATGTTGTCTTTTAGTGCTCCTGAACTGGTTAAACGACTACGAACACCGTAGACTTCAATTTTTTCAATTCCTTGTTCAGATGTGTCAATATTTTGCTTGGAGGGAATAGTTGAGCTTGATGCATAATTTGACAAAGAAGTTAATAAAGTACAAAGAAATAGTTTTTTTGTTAGATGAGACATAATTTGTTAATACCACTGCTTTTACAGTAACTTAGATACGAAGCCATAAATTAGATGTAAATGATAATGGTTTCCATTTGTGTTAACAAGGGTTTTGTAACTTTATTAAGCCTAATTTATGTCTATCGTGAAGTTTTAAGTGGGTACTATTGTTTTTAAAGCGTCATAGTAAGTATTAAGAAAGTCATAAAATTATGAAATGTCATAACTAAATGTGAGATGAAGAAGGAAAAGAGAAAAAATAAAGGTAATACTATAATTAATTTAAATATTTTATATCAGAGCTTAAAATCCTACGATTTGAAAATCTATTCAATAAGATTACTGTAAAGTGGGTTTTATCTATTTTTAATAGCTTTAACTAATTTAATCCATAACAACGTGAGCATTAATGGTACTCCAATTAAAATTAACTCTTTTATAAAAGGAATAATGTATTTTAGTACTTCGGGAAAGTTTGATTTTTGATCATTTTTATTTCCGTGGGAATAACCTGATTCATTAATTTGTTGTGCCCACTCCGTTAGTTCTAAGTTAATCATTAAAACGCCAAGTCGTTTTACCGCTAATCTGAGAAAAGAGTAAATAGCCTCTCTACTATTTTTCATATTACTTTGTCTCTGAAGAGACAAAATATTTCAGGTTTTTTCGGCACTGCTTCTAATTTGGTGCGCTTATGTATTGAATGAAAAAGTATGTCATTAAAAGAATAGCTATTTCTGTAGGCATTATATAGGCTAGGTTATTATTCACATAACTGTGTCGCGCTATGCATTTCATTAAAAACTAGTTCTAAATCAGCTAATAATGCTTGTGCACTTTCAACTTCCCCAGCTTGATGCTTACGCTTTATTGTATTAGCAAGCGTATGAATTTTATCGTGTGCCTCTGTAAGACGCTTAATGCTTTTCTTTTTAAATAGTCTTTCTTGTTTTTTTCTATTAATCCAATTATTGCAGTGACAGTTTTGGCTATTGATAATAGGCCAAAAATCACTGTGACAATGAGATGATAAAACTGCTTTTTTAAATCTATTTTGCCATCGTTTATTAATAATTTTGAGTATCTCTAAACTGTTTTCTTTGTGGCTATAATGTGTTGCTGAAAAATGTAGCCAGTGTTCGTTTGGGGTATATGAATTTAACCAGACATCAAAAGAGGTAGCAGGCATAGGCTTAGCTATGCCAAAACCTTGGGCTTTTTTGCAGCCCATGTGCAATAGCATTAATCCGTGGCTTGTGCTCTCAACGCCTTCAGCAATGACATCTCGGTCAAATGACTTTGATAAAGCTATTACCCCATCAATAATAGAGTAATCACTTGCGTCGTCTAACATGTCTCGCACAAAGCTTTGATCTACTTTAATAGTATCAACGGGTAAGCTTCTTAAGTGTGTTAATGAAGAATAACCCGTACCAAAATCATCGAGAGAAAAGTTTACCCCAAGTTCGTTTTGACATGTCTCAATAATAATATTAATGGTGTTGATATCACCTAAAGAAGAGCTTTCTAAAATTTCTAATTGTAAGTATTTAGGAGCTACTAAAGAGTGTTTAGCCAAGCATTGTTCGAGTTGTAAAACGAAAGAGGAAGAAAGTAAATGATTTGATGAAATATTAACACTGACTTCTAATTTTATTCCTTGTTTTTGCCAATCATCCAGTTGTTGTAATGCTTCGTTAATAACCCACTCTCCAACATTAATTTCTAAGGGAGTATCAGCAATAAAGGGTAAAAAATTCAATGGTGGAATGAGCCCTTTTTCAGGATGAATCCAGCGAATTAGCGCTTCAGCCCCAAATACTTCTCCTGTTAGCATGTTTACTTTTGGTTGGTAATATAATTGGAATTCGTTATTTCTCAATGCTTGTTCAATTTCATCTAATTGAATATTTTTTTCAATGATACGTAGGTCAGAATCAGGGCTATATAACTGAGTTCGGTGTTTGCCTGATAATTTTGATTGGTACATTGCGTGATCTGCGTGTCGTAACAAAGTATCTATATCACTATTGTCACTAGGATATAGGGTGACACCACTCGAAGCTGTAATGTTATGTTGAACATTATCAATGATATAAGGTTTTGCTAAAGCTTGATGGATGCGCAACATTGTTTTTTCGTATTGCGATTTTGATTTAATATCATTGAGTAATATGGCAAATTCATCGCCACCTTGGCGTGACACAGTATCTTCATCTCTGATAGCTGTTGTAATACGTTCAGCGACTTCTATTAATAAGCGATCACCTGTTTCATGACCGTAGCAATCATTAACCGGTTTAAAGTCATCTAAATCAAGAAAACATACAGCAAGCTGATTTCCTGTACGTATACTATGAGCAATTGATTGTTGAAATCGATCCACAAATAAAGCTCTATTAGGCAACTTAGTCAGTACATCATAGTGAGCCATTAAATTGAGCTGTTCTTGCTGTTGTTTACTATGGGTAATATCAGAAAATATACCAACATAGTGAGTCACTTCATTTTGTGCATTTTTTAGTGAGGATATATTAAGTAGCTCAGCGTAGAATTCGCCTTGCTTGGTTCTATTCCACACTTCACCTTGCCAATATCCAAGCTTGTTAATTGATTGCCACATTAATGAATAAAAATCAGCACTCTGTTTCCCTGAACTTAAAATCTTTGGTGATTTACCTATAATTTCATCGTGGCTATAGCCTGTTATTTGACTAAAAGCAGGATTAACATCCACAATGCGTTGCTGGGAATCTGTAATAATAATGCCTTCTTGGGTATCACTAAACACCCGAGAGGAAAGTAGTAGCCTTTCTTCAGACTTTTTACGTTCAGTGACATCTTGTATGGTACCTACAGTAAGTATATGCTTTTGATTATTATCATAAGTATGTTCTGCATGTTCAATTATATACTTAACTCGTCCATCAGGAAAAAGAATTCTATATTCTACATAATGCGGAGTTTTGTCCGTAATACTTGAGTTAAAAACAGAGATTAATTTATTACGATCATCAGGATGAACATGCTCTATGAAATGGGGGAAGGGTATTGCACTTTCTACATCAAACTCTAAAATATTATAAACTTCTTTAGACCACAAATACTCTTCATTATCGTTATTAAATGTTCTTTCCCAACTGCCAAGTTTTGCTTGTTTTTGAGCTTTCTCTAAGCGCTCGTACAAATAATTTTGTTCTGTAACATCGCGGATAACACAGATAAGTTGGTTATTTAGGGATATTTTATTAAGACGAGCATCAAAAAAGGATATTTTGCTATTAATGGTTAATTCATATTTAAAAACAAGCGGCTTGTCGGAGTGAGCTATTTCATCAATTTTTGATTGAAACAGTTCTCCTATATTTTGAGGAAGAACATCTTGCATTCGTTTACCGAGAAACTGTTCTGGCTTTAGGTATAAATCATCTTTATTTTGTGCTTGATAATCTACAATCGTACCATCAGGCATCATGCGAAAATACGTATCAGGCAATGCTTTGAATAAGCTTTCTAATTCGGCACTATGGCGTAGTTTATCTATTTCAGCTTGCTTCATTTCAGTAATATCTTGTACTATTCCTGACATTAATTTAGCTTTGCCTTTTGAAGTGAAAACATGTTCCCCTGAGGCTAGAATCCAGCGCGTAGCACCATCTTTACGAATAATTCTGCACTCAAAATTCCAATCGGTTTGATCTTCAATTGCCTTTTTAAATTTATTGTCAACGTTAGCTTTGTCTTCTGGTATTACATGATCGAGAAATATTTCATAAGTCCATTGAGGTAACAGTGAATCATAACCAAATATTTGATCATGCTTTAAAGAACGGTGAGCGGTGTGATCAATAAGGTTAAGTTCCCAATGGCCAATGTGGCTTTGTTCTAAAAAAAACGTTAATCTTGCTTCATTTTCTTGAGTTTTTTGCTCAATAAGACGACGTTTTGTCGTATCAATGGCTTGAACAATATAACCAGCAAGTTGATTATTCTCAGGTGTGTAAATAGCCGTGGTAGCTGCATCTGCATAGTGAACCGAACCATCTTCAATTTGAAATATATCTTCTGTTATTACAGGCTCTTTTCGCTTTGATGCTTCAAGTAAACGTTCTTTCCAAATATCTTCCCATTCAGGAAAATTGCACCATGCAGGCGACTTCCAAAATAGTTTTCCAATATAATCTGCTCGTGTTACTCCTTGTGATGCTAAAGCTAATTCATTCACTTCTAATACTCGTCCTTCTGGAGAAAGTATGGCCATGAATTGAAATTGTTGATTGAAAACTATTTTAAATAATTCTGAATCATTGATAGATAAACAAGGAGGTAAGTTTGATTTTTTTGGTTTCATTTTTTCATTATTGTACAAAAATACAACTTTTAAAAGATAATTTAGCAATATTAAACGCCCTATAAAGTGTGTGGGTTTATTTAGATTGGAGCCTCGTTGATATTGATATTATTGAACTTTAGTCACTTGATAATCTTTTTAATCTTAATGTCATACCCACAGTATTTTATAATTTGACGCCAATTTACAAGTGACTCTATTGATGTGTTTTTACATAAACAGTAGTTAACTAATACTATTAAAATATTCAAGTCAGTTAGTTAGTCATTATTGGAAATAGTTTATGAAAAATTAGTTGTTTTCTTGTTCTATTTAATAACGTAAATCTTCCTGATAAACATAAAAAAGAGTTTACGAAAACCATTAGTTTTTGCTCTTGTTGAGTGCAAGTGATGAATGAATTGTGTGCATTAGTCTATTTTGCTTTTCTTGTTTAGACCCTAACAAAACAATGGGTTGTTAAAATTAATTTAATATTAACAAGTGCTTAAGGGGTTTTCGATAGAGATAAAACTATCATGGTATTAATTTTGCGATGTACCCGTTAATTAACGTATTAATTGGCATACATCATGAGTGAAATGAAAAAATCAAGAAAGCAGAAAGTTGTTGTTGTAGGTAATGGCATGGTTGGTCACCACTTTATTGATCAGTTAATAAGTCATAACAATGATGATTTTCAAGTGGTCACTTTCAGCGAAGAATCTCGTTTAGCTTATGATCGAGTTATGCTTACCAGTTACTTTATCGGTAATACGGCAGATGACTTAGCGTTAACTTCGCCTCAAGCTTACGATGAACAGGGTGTTGAATACTTTATCGACACGCAAGTTGTTGATATTGATCGTGATAAAAAAACGTTAATAACGGCTACAGATCAAATTATATCGTACGACAAATTGGTACTGGCTACCGGCTCGTATCCCTTTGTCCCGCCAGTTCCTGGTAAAGATCAAAAAAATATTCATGTTTATCGAACGTTAGATGATTTAGATGCAATTGCAGAATCAGCTAAGTCTTCACATGTTGGCGTGGTTATAGGTGGTGGCTTATTAGGCTTAGAGGCTGCAAATGCAATTAAACAATTAGGATTACAAACGCATGTTGTAGAGTTTGCTCCGCGCTTAATGGCGGTGCAACTTGACCAAGAGGGTGGAGATCTATTACGCAGTAAAATAGAAGATTTAGGAGTATGTGTTCATACTGAAAAAAACACCACTGAAATTATTGCAGGTGAAAACTGTCGTTACCGTATGAATTTTGCCGATGGATCTTTTTTAGAAACGGATACTATCGTATTTTCAGCAGGTATTAGACCACAAGATTCCTTAGCCCGTATTAGTGGCTTAAGCCTTGGTGAACGTGGTGGCATTGTTATTAATGATCAATGTTTAACGAGCGATGAAAATATATACGCTATTGGCGAATGTGCTTTATGGGATAACAAAATTTTTGGTTTGGTTGCACCGGGTTATGCAATGGCTAAGTCTGCTGTAAGCCATTTAACCCGTGGCGGCTTAAATGGTGAAGTAAAGACTTTTTCTGGTGCTGATATGAGTACCAAGTTAAAACTGCTTGGTGTAGATGTTAGTAGTCTTGGTGATGCACATGGCAACACTGCGGGTTCACAAAGTTACAGTTTTGTTGACTCTGCTGCAGGTACTTATAAAAAAATTGTTGTCAGTAGTGATAGTAAAAAATTACTTGGTGCGGTACTGGTTGGAGATACCAGTGATTATGGTCAATGGTTACAGCTGGTACTTAATAAAATAGAACTATCCCAACCGCCAGAATATTTACTGTTACCTGAAATAGATGGAGATTCTGCTAATGCAGCAGCAGGGGTGGAAGCATTGCCTGATAGTGCGCAAATTTGTTCTTGTTATGACGTTACCAAGCAACATTTATGTGATGCGGTAAATGCTGGTGCTCATGATATTTCTGCTCTTAAATCTTGTACTAGTGCGGGTACTGGCTGTGGTGGCTGTGTTCCTTTAGTTACGCAGGTATTAAATAGCGAATTAGAAAAAGCAGGGGTGAGCATTAACGATAACCTTTGCCGTCATTTTGCTTTTTCTCGTGTTGAATTATTCGATATTATTCGGGTGAAGCAACTTCGTACTTTTGATGAACTCTTAACTGAGTGTGGTGAAGGCGAAGGTTGTGAAGTTTGTAAACCAGCTGCCGCATCAATGTTAGCATCATTATGGAATGAACATGTATTAGCAGAAGAATTAGTTGGTTTACAAGACACTAATGACAACTACCTTGCTAACATGCAAAAAGATGGTACTTACTCTATTGTACCGCGCGTACCCGCAGGTGAAATTACACCTGAACACCTTATTCTTATCGGATCCATTGCTAAAAAATATAACCTGTATACCAAAATAACTGGCGGCCAACGTATTGATTTGTTTGGTGCACAGTTGAACCAATTACCTCTTATTTGGCAAGAAATGGTAGAGGCAGGTTTAGAGACTGGTCATGCCTACGGCAAATCCTTACGTACGGTTAAATCTTGTGTAGGAAGTACGTGGTGTCGTTATGGCGTGCAAGACAGTACTGAAATGGCAATTACATTGGAAGAGCGCTACCGCGGCATTCGTTCTCCTCATAAAGTGAAAATGGGGGTGTCTGGTTGTGCCCGTGAATGCGCTGAAGCACAAAGCAAAGACTTTGGCGTTATTGCGACAGACAAAGGGTGGAACCTTTATGTTGCTGGTAATGGCGGCATGCGCCCTCGTCATGCTGATTTATTTGCTAGTGACTTAGATGATGCCACGTTGATTCGCTATATCGACATAATCTTAATGTTTTATATCCGCACCGCTGAACGCTTACAGCGTACGTCTGTTTGGTTAGAAGGTCTTGAGGGTGGACTAGATTACCTTAAAGACGTTGTGATAAATGACAAGCTTTCTATCAACGACGAATTAATAGTACAAATCAGCCACCTTATAGAAACTTACGAATGCGAATGGAAAGTAACTTTAAACGATCCACAGAAGCTGAAACGTTTTAATCATTTTATTAATAGTGAAGCGCTAGACAGTAACGTCATTTTTACTACTGAACGAAAGCAAATTCGCCCTGCAATTAAAAAAAATATTGTAATGATTTAATGCGCATTCACAACTCAATTTATTTAAAACTTTAAAGGGAAACATCATGATAGATATTATCGAAAATGTATCAAAAGAATCGGGAGAGGTCTCTGCTAATAAAATCGACTGGCTAACGGTTTGTAAAATAGAAGATATCACTAAAAACACGGGTGTTTGTGCCAATTTCAACGGCAAGCAAGTTGCTATATTTCATATGAAAAAAGCTAAAGACAGTGATGGAATAGGTGGCATAAGTGAGGTGAAAGCGGTGTGTAACGTAGATCCTTTCTCTGCTGCAAGTGTGCTATCTCGTGGTTTAATTACTGAAAAAGATAACCAATTCTTTGTCGCATCTCCTTTATTAAAACAAGAGTTCTGTTTAGAAACAGGACAATGTCAGCAAGATGATGCCATTGCAATAAATACATACAAAGCACGTATCGATGATGAATTAGTACAATTAATGGAGGCCTAAAATAATGAGTTCAATTAATACTGGTAGTTCGGCTCCTAGCCGATTTAATCTTTTATCTTTTAAAGGTTCAATGAAAATATTACACCTTAGTTGGGGCGCATTTTTCATTAGTTTTTTAGTATGGTTCAACCATGCACCTTTATTAGGTTTAATTGCAGAAACATTAAACTTAACAGGAGCACAAGTTAAGACATTACTCATTTTAAATGTAGCTTTGACTATACCCGCACGAATTTTTATTGGTATGGCAACTGATCAACTTGGTCCGCGTAAAACATATAGTTTGCTGTTACTTATTTGTTCAATACCTTGTTTTATGTTTGCGTTAAGTAATTCTTTTGAGCAATTAGCATTAGCACGATTTTTATTAGGCTTTATAGGTGCCGGTTTTGTTATCGGTATTCGTTTAGTCAGTGAGTGGTTCCCTGCTAACCAGTTGGGCACAGCAGAAGGTATTTATGGTGGTTGGGGCAACTTTGGCTCTGCGGCTGCAGCAATGATATTACCTGCTTTAGCACTCTTCTTCGGCGACGGGTTTTTAGGTCTTGAAGGTTGGAGATGGGCCGTTATTCTTACGGGCATAATCTGTTTTGTTTATAGTTTCATTTTTTATTTTGGTGTACGTGATACGCCCGCAGGAGCAACTTACTTTAAACCAAAAAGTTCGAAAGCAATGGAAGTGACCAGTGTTGGGGATTTCTATTTACTTATTTTAATGAAAATACCTCTATTTTTTGCTTTAGCGCTATTGAACTGGAAATTATCACCTGCAGGTGTGAGCTTGATAAGTGAAAACATTAGTATCATTATTTATATATCTTTAGCTGCTTTGTTTGTTTATGAAGTTATTGCTGCTTATCAGGTGAATAAGTCTATTTTTGTAACACCAGTAGAGCCTATTCATCAATATTCATTTAAGCAAGTTGCGGTACTTAATGTTTTATATTTTGCAACATTTGGTAGTGAATTAGCTGTTGTTTCAATGCTGCCTTTATTCTTTAGTGAAACCTTTGATTTAAATATGGTTTATGCCGGTTTACTTGCATCAAGCTATGCCTTTATGAATTTACTATCAAGACCTTTAGGTGGTTGGATTAGTGATAAATATGGGCGTAAGAAAACCTTAATTATTCTTACAACGGGTTTAAGTTTAGGTTATGCCGTAATGGCAACTATTACTGGAGATTGGCCGCTAGTGATGGCTGTTATTGCCGCTATGTCATGTTCTTTCTTTGTACAAGCTGGTGAAGGTGCTGTATTTGCAGCAGTGCCATTAATAAAGCGTCGTTTGACAGGGCAAATTGCTGGTATGACAGGGGCTTACGGTAATGTGGGTGCAGTTTGTTATCTTACTATATTATCATTTGTTAGTTATTCTACTTTTTTCTGGGTCATTGCAGCGAGTGCCTTTTTAGGGTTGTTGATGTTGTTTGTAATGAAAGAACCTGAAGGAAGTATGGCTGAGATTTTACCTGATGGTAGTGTTGAATTAATTAATGTTAATTAAGGTGTAAACAGCGATGACAGTAAGCACTAGAGTAAAGCAAAAACAGAATAATGATTTAGTTATCACCTTTGGCGGATACTCAGACAAAGGTGATAAAATTGAGAATCAAGATGCTTTTGCTTTAAAAGAAAACCAAGGTGTCGATCTTGATCTTAAAGGTCATGCTGCGGTGATTGCCGATGGCGTTTCTAGTGCTAACTGTGCAGCCAAGGCTAGTCAGATGAGCGTTTGTCATTTTATTAATGAATATATCGCTACACCTGAAACATGGTCAGTAAAAAAATCGGCAACTAAAGTCATCAGCTCTCTAAATAATTGGTTATACGCACAGCAATTAGTTGCTGATGAACAAGGTTGTTTAGAGCAATGGTTTAGCACGTTTACTGCGCTCATTCTTAAGGGAGAGCGCGGGTACATTTACCATGTTGGTGATTGCCAAGCTGTTAAGATTAATGATGATGGCTATCAAGTTTTAACAAAAGAGCATGCCAATTTATCTGGCACACTTAATCGAGCATTAGGTGCAGGATCCCATATCGACATTGATATGATATCAACACCTTTAGCGCAATATGACATACTGATGCTAACGTGTGATGGTGTGCATCATTTTGTCAAAGCAAAGCAAGTACAAAAGATTTTAGCAGATGAAAAAAATTTAGAGCAAGCTAGCTTAGCAATAACTCAGTTAGCTAAAGCGCAAGGCTCGCAAGATAATCTCACTTGTTTACTCGTTAAAATTGAGCAATTGCCTACGCAAGCATTTAGTCAATTTATGTTCAATCGAAAACAACAAGTTATTCCACCAGCGCTTCGTGTTGGTAGTAAACTGGATCATTATGAAATACTTGATACCTTGCAAGAAAGCAGTCGCTCTCACGTTTATCTGGCAAAAACGACTCAAATAAAAAGTGATATCACAAAGAATAATCCAGTGAAGGGAGTTGCAAAAGAGCAGCTTGTGGTCATTAAAATACCCTCTGTTAATTTTAGTAAAGATGAAAATTATTTATCAGGTTTTATCAAAGAAGGTTGGATTGGTAATAAAATAAGTCACCCAGCTGTTATGAATATTTATGATGACATACCAAATGGACGCTTTTTGTATCATGCCTGTGAGTATATTGAAGGGCAAAATTTAGCTGCATGGAGTGCAGATAATCCGCTTGCTGATTTAGTTAAAGTACGTGATATTGTTAAGCAGATGGTTAAGGCATTAAGAGTGCTACAACGACATGAAATAGTGCATTGTGATATTAAACCAGATAATTTTATTATGGACAGTTTCGGCCGCATTAAGATGATTGACTTTGGCAGCTGCCAAATAGGCTCTATTGATAGTGGCTTGGCTGAGCAAGAAGCTTTAGGATTGGGGACTTTAAATTACAGTGCTCCAGAGCTTTTTTATGGTAAAGAAAATAGCCACAAAAGTGAGCTTTTCTCTCTCGCTGTGCTTACTTATCAACTGCTTACTAATCGTTTTCCTTATAAAGAATTAAACCAGATTAGTGAAGTGCCTAAGCAATACCATTTATGGCGCTATAACCCCGTAACAACTTATCGAAAAGACTTACCTCGATATATTGATGTTGTGCTTGCCAAGGCGTTAAGTGCTAATCCTAATCAGCGCTTTGAACATTACTCTGAGTTTATCTCTGCGATTGAGCGCACTGATCACTCAATATCATCACAAGATAGCCTGCCATTTATAGAGCGTGAACCTGTAAAATTTTGGCAAGGTGTGAGCACAATTTTATTTGTTTTACTTCTTATCGTTACTTTTCTTAGCTTTTAACTCTTCAATAAAATCACACTTCACCAGAGAGTAAGCACAATATTAAGTTTGCACAACAAGTACCCAGCCTTTGCACTCTTATTGAACTAAGTCATTAATTATTTTAGGTCGATAAATAAAATTCTTTAAAATACAGTCGGTTATTGTTGGTGTTTATGTGGCGCAACCTATGCAAGTTAGTATAAAAACACACAAGTAAAACAACAATTAAGTTAAATCACGATATTTTATTTAATTGTAAAAAGGTCATCATTATGAAAGATACTGAAACGAAAAGTTTTCAAAGTCCAAATTTTACAAAAATTGAGAATAGACATCTTAAAGCGATAACGACACCTGAACTTGCCACTAATGATATTAATACTACGTGCCCTTATTGTGGCGTTGGTTGTGGTATTCGTGTTGCTAAATCTGCGAGTAGCAATAATGCCCAACCTGTATTGATTAATGGTGACAAACGTCATCCAGCTAATTTTGGTAAGTTGTGTATTAAAGGGAAAAATCTAGGGGATACGTTAACAAATGATAACCGCTTAACGTTACCTAAAGTCAATGGTGAAATACAAAAATGGCCTAGAGCGCTTGATTACGTTGCTAGTCAATTAAATCAAACAATTGAAAAACATGGTGCCGATGCAGTAGCTTTTTATACTTCGGGGCAATTACTTACTGAAGATTATTACCTTGCTAATAAGTTAATGAAAGGCTTTATTGGTTCAGGAAATATAGATACCAATTCGCGTTTATGTATGTCTTCAGCAGTTTCTGCTCACAAACGTGCTTTTGGTGAAGATATTGTGCCGATGAGTTATAGCGATATTTACAAAGCAGACCTAATTGTATTAACAGGTTCAAATTTGGCTTGGTGTCACCCAGTCATTTACCAACGTATCCGCGAAGAAAAAGAGAAAAGACCCGAATTAAAAATTGTTGTTATTGACCCTCGTGTAACAGCCTCTACCGAGTTAGCTGATTTGCACTTGGCAATTAATGCTGGTGGTGATTTAAGCTTATTTAATGGCTTACTAAACTATCTTAATGACAATGATTATATTGATAAAGATAAGTTAAAGATCAATGATTTAGAAGAAGCCTTGTGTTGTGCTAAAAAAGATAGTGAAAACTGTGGTAAAGAAGAGTCAGCTATTACAGGTTTATCTGCTGAAATCGTGAATCGTTTTTATCAATTATTTGCAAGTAGCGAAAAAGTTGTAACGATATTCTCACAGGGAATAAATCAATCGGTTCAGGGCTCGGATCAAGGTAGTGCCATTATTAACTGCCACTTAGCTAGTGGAAAAATAGGTAAAGTTGGTTGTGGGCCATTCTCTATTACCGGGCAACCTAATGCAATGGGGGGGCGAGAAGTTGGTGCCTTAGCTAACACCTTAGCAAGCCATATAGATTTCCCCGCTAGTGATCACGACAGCACAGAGTTTTCAGAATTACATGGTGCTTTAGGTGATTTTTGGCAAACGGATGTGTTAACAAAAACAGAAGGCTATAAAGCCGTTGATTTGTTTAATGCAGTTGGTGAGGGAAAAATAAAAGCAATTTGGATAATGGCTACAAACCCTGTTGTAAGTATGCCTAATCATGAAAAAATTGCGCAAGCATTAGCTAAGTGTCCGCTAGTTATTGTCAGTGACTGTGTTGAAAAAAATGACACCTTAAAATACGCTGATGTTATTCTTCCTGCACAATCGTGGGGGGAAAAATCAGGTACAGTTACTAATTCAGAGCGACGTATTTCTCGACAACGTCCATTTTTAAAACCTTTTGGCGAAACAAAACCTGACTGGTGGATTATCAGTGAAGTGGCTAAACGCATGGGGTTTAGCAAGCAATTTAACTATAACAATGTGAGTGAAGTTTTTGCAGAGCATGCACGTTTATCTGGCTTACAAAATGAAGGGAGTCGTGCTTTTGATATTTCTGCTTTTGAGGCAATAACACCTGAGCAGTATAGCAAATTGCAGCCAGTACAATGGCCACAGCCAAAAGGGCAGGCTATTCGACTAAATGATCAGAGTTTTTTTAGTGTAGGTAAATATTATCACCGTGATAAAAAAGCAAAAATGAAAGCGGTTGAAACGTTACCATTATTTTTAGATACATCGAGTAATCTTCGTAATAAAGGGACGGCTGAAAATGATAACTGCGAGAGTGACACCATATTTACGTTGAATACAGGACGAAATCGTGACCAATGGCATACGCAAACCCGAAGTGGAAAATCGAGTATTCTGACTAATAGACACCCCGAACCTGAAGTGTCTATAAACCCAAAGGATGCGTTAAAGTTAGGTATTGAAAATGATCAATTAGTAAGTATTTCAGCTGTTTTTTCAACAACAAAGAAGCAAAAAACAAATACTAAGCCAACATTAATTGTTCGCGCAAAACTCACTGAATCAGTGAACCCGCAGTCATTATTTATTCCAATACATTGGTCACAAAGTAACTTTAACCAAGGCTGTATAAGCCAACTAGTTGAAGCCAAGGTTGATACAATTTCTGGTCAGCCAGCTTTTAAACATAGCCGAGTAAAAATTAAACCAAATAAAGTTCAAAGTGAAGCGCTTCTTGTGGTGAAAGAACCAATAGAAATGCTAGACGTTGTATATCAAGTGGAGCAAAAAATTACAGGTGGGTACTGTTATCATTTAGCGAGTAATAAAAGTCCGGAAGAGTTTTTTAATTACTTAGATAATACTGTTTTACCATATGATGAACTGCAAGCGTTAGACAAGCTAAATGCTAGTCAGCCACTGAAACAGTACTTTCGTAAAAGCTACTTAAGAAAAGGGCAGTTACAAAGTGCTATCTTGGTATCTTTGAATAAAACTGACTTACCTCAAGGATGGATTAGCCAATGTTATCAATTGGGTGAAACCATTAATGCTCAACGTGAATTACTTTCTAATGATGCTCGACAATTACAGCATAAAAAAACTTTTTGCCAGTGTTTAAATATAGAACTAAAACAAGTAGTTCAAGCCATAAAGCAAGGTGATTTAACAGTAGACGATATACGTGCTAAAACAGGAGCAGGTAATGGTTGTGGTAGCTGTATTGGTGATATATCACTAATATTAAAAGAGCCGTGTACAATTTAAACCACAGGAAATATGTTGATGCAGCGGGGCTTCATCAACATATACTGTTTTACATATGTCATAAAGGTTGATGACATAAAGAGGGCTTTTCTATATTCATTTTATTAGGTGATTCAGTCTTATGTTCTTTAGCTTTTAATTGTTCAGATAAGGTAAACATTGCTGGGCTTAATAATAAAATAGTGGCAATAGAGAATACCGAGCCAAAACTTAAGCTAATAACCATTGGCACTAAATAGAGTGCTTGTGTAGATGTTTCAAATAACATTGGAAACAAGCCAGCAGCAGTGGTAACTGCCGTTAGCACTACAGGACGAAAGCGGTTCAAAGCTGCTTCTATTACCGCCTCTTTATAGTGCACGCCTTTCTTTTTCAAGGATTTAACTTTAAGTAACATCACAAAGGATCCATTGATGACTAAGCCCGAAAGGGCGATCATGCCAAATAAGCTCATAACACTAAATGAGTAACCCATCACAATATGTCCTAACATAGCAGCAGCTAAACAAAATGGGATAATAATTAGCACTAAAATTGCGTCGAGATAGTTACGAAATATTATCGCTAGCATCGCAAAAATAAGCGTGAATGCTAGGCCTATACCTTTAACTATTTCTGAGTTTACTTTTGATTCAACGCGCGCCTCACCACCAAGTTCTACATCAAGATCAGGATATTTAGCGCTTAATTTAGTTAATAAATCTTCTTCAACCGTTTTGAGTATCAATGAGGCACTGGCAACTTGTCGTAATATACTGGCGGTAACTTCAACTAGCTGAATACCATCAACACGATTAATACTTGTGGCGGCTTTAGCCGTAGTGATGTTAGCAACTTGGCTTAATTCTACACTGTCGCCATTAGGTGCTGTAATAATTAATTGGTTGAGTTGATTGGCATAATATTGCTGGTTTCTTTGCATTATTACTCTTACTTTGACTTCGTCGCCTGTTACTATCTGTCGAATGGCTTCGCCACCAAAAAAGCGTAAACGAATTAGCTCACCTAAACTGTCACTGGTAAAACCAAGGCTTTTGCCTAACGGTGTTGGTGTCAGGTTATACTGCAGTTTGCCATCCATCAATGCACTATCAATGTCAGTCACTCCTGAGACTCTATTGAGTCCGTTCATTAATTCATTAGCAGCGAGAGTTAATATCTCTGCATCCTTGTGACCTAACTCTATGACTAATTCTTTCCCACCGCCTGGACCTACTTGATAGTCAAAGAAAATTGATTTTACGCTAGGTACTTCGCCAATACTAATTCGCCATGCATCGACAAAGTCTTTTGCAGTAAAATTGCGTTGGTCATCTGAAACAATCATAAAGGTTGATGAACCACTACTTGAGCCAATATCTTGCATACGGAACTTATAATCGTCTTGTCCGTTTAAACTCTCAATCGCTTTTACACCAGCGGCTTCAATATAATTAATAATGGCTATTTTATCTTTTAAGGGCGCACCTGTTGGAAACTCAACCTCAGCATCTATACGCGTTGATTCAATTTTAGGTACGAAGCTAGAGTCAACCCGTCCACTATAAACCCATGAGAAAATGAGCACAGACAGTGATGAAAAAATGATGATGACTGTAATGGGGTTATTACAACTGGTCTTTAACCAAGAAGCATAAACGTTGTTTTTAAATATGTTGAAGCGATTAAAGCAGTTAGTTTGAATTTTAGATATAGCCTGAAAACGCATCGGCTTATTAATATGTCGTAAATGAAGAGGTAAAATTAATAAAGCCTCTATAAGTGATACAGTAAAAATGGCAAAAATCAGCAAAGTCATGGGCTTATACATAACACCAAGCTCACCTGGTACATAAAGCAACGGTATAAATGCAATAATATTCGTTGCTACTGAAAACACCACAGGTAAAGTCATTTCTTTCACCCCATCTCTAAGGGCGATATCCATTGCAATATCTTGCTGGACTTTAAGGTAAATATTTTCAGCAACAATAACGGCATCGTCAACCAATATCCCTAAGGTAATGATAAAAGCAAAGAGGGTGATCATGTTGATAGGAATATCGAGTAGTGGCATAAGTCCTAAGGTGCCAACTATTGAAATAGGTATTCCCATGCTAACCCAAAATGCTAACCTTAAATCAAGAAAAAGGGACAATACTAAGATAACTAGCAACATACCAATAAGTCCATTACTAGTTAATAAGTTAATGCGTTGACTGAAAGGCTCTGACTGGTCTTGCAATATAGTTAGCGTTAAACCTGCGGGTATTTCAGTTTGATAGTTAGCGATAAAGTTTTGAATATCTTTGCTAATATCTATCGGTTTACTGCTCTTGTTTTGATAAATTTTTAGCTCAAGTCCTGCTTCACTGTTTACTTTAAAAGGTTTTACTTGCCCCTCAAAGCTATCACTAATGGTCGCAATATCAGCCAGTGTAACGCTATTGCCACTAATATCAGTGATGATAGGTATATTTGTGAATTGCTCAGATAATTCTTTTCGACCTAAAGTTCGAATTAGAATCTCACCCGCTTGAGTATTGATATTTCCTGCCGGTACATCACTAACAGATGCTTTCACTTTTGATAATACTTGCGCTAGAGTAAGCTGATATTGGCGTAATTTTATTTGATTAAGTTCAATGACTATTTCTGGAGAACGTGCGCCTTGTATATCTATTTTTGCTAAATCAAGTGTGGCTAACAGTGCTTGTTTTAGTTGTGAAGCTTCACGGTAGAGTAACAATTCTGATACGTTACCATGAAGCCCAACTTCAACAATGCTGTCTAACTCCTCAACAAAAGTGATGGTTGGATTTTCCATTTCAATAGGGAAGCTGTTAATGCCATCAATACTGTTTTTAACTTGAGACAGTACAGTATCGGGGTTAATACCTTCTATTAACGCTAGCGTAATTTCAGCCGCACCTTCATAGGCATTGGCGCTAATTCGATCAATATTAGGATTGTCTCGTAACTGATGTTCAATACTTAAAATAATACCCTGTTCGATATCTTTTGGCGTGGCACCGGGGTAACTGACTTCGATTAAAATTTCATTAATCTGAAAAGATGGGCTACTTTCTTGGTTAATATTATCAAACGACATTAAGCCAAGAATAATGATAGCAAAAGTTAATAAACTTGAGGCAATCGGGTTGTTAATCATCCAAATAGAGGGAGCGGACAGTATGCCTTTATTTGATGTTATGCTCTTTGCTGTCATTATAAAACTCCCGTCACGATACTTGCTGGCATGCCTTCTTGTATCCCTGCAACAGCACTGGTAACGACCAGTTCATCTTTGGATATAGTGTTACTAATAATAGCGTGTCTCTCATTTTGCCAAATAGTTTTTGCAGTTCTTGCCGACAGTTTATTATTTTTATCTACAATCCAAAAAATACCATCATCAATTGCGCTAAGTGGTATTTTTAATGTGTTTTTCTTAGGGGGTAATGTTAAGTTAACAGTAATAAACTCTCCTAAGATGAATGATCTTTTTTGGTTTTTTATGCTCAAATAAACTTGTTGTAACTGGCTGTTCTCATGCAAGTTAGAAGATAATTGCGACACTAATGCTTGATGGCTTTCATTACTCTTAGCTGAAATGCTGACCGATTGGTTTAGACTCAACTGTGACGCGATGTTACTGGGAACTGCGAGCGACACTCGTAAATTTGAAAGTTGTGCTAGTTCTCCTAAACTATCCCCTTTATTAACAAAACTGCCTTGATAAATAGCTTTACTTAATACGGTATAGTTAGCATCACTGATAACTTTACATCTGTTTAATTCTCTCATGGCGAGCTGTGCATTGCTTTTTGCAATAGTTACATTTGCTTTTGCGATTTCAAGTTGAGGTTTTCGTAACATTAATGACTTTTGTAAAAAAAGGTTGTCTTCACTAAACTCTTTTTGAACTTGCTGATATTCTTTTTCTGCAACTTTTTGTTCACCAATTTCCAGCTGTAAATTAGCTTGAGCTATTTTTAACTCACTTTGGCGTTGATTAAGTTTATGTTGATAATCTCTGTCATCTACTTGATAGATTATATCACCTTGTATAAGTTGCCCCCCTTCTATAAATACAGGATTAATGTAGTTTATTTCTCCTTCAATTTGAGAAACTAATGATAATGAGAGAAGAGGCTCTACTTTCCCAAATGCTTGATAGCTAGGAGTAAAATCTTGCGGTGTTACTTTTATAACACTTACAGATAATACTTTTTCAACTTGTGCAGATAGTTCTTGAGTAGGGGACGTTGCTAAAATAGCTACAGAGCTGAACAGTGTGACTAAGGCTATTAATGCCGTTATTGGCTTGAAGGTGAAGTTTTGCATGCTGTGATCCAATTAATAATGGCGGATAGCGTGATTGAAATTATTTAATTAATATAGAGCAACGTAGGTCTAATTTATGTCTATAAAGAAGCCTTGTTTTTTGATGCGAACTAAAAATTATTTTTTAATTTGAATTGCTAACAAAAACGAATTTATTGGCAAGGAAATAATTACTAAATACTCCCAAAAAAATACCAAAACAAAATGCTACTGGAATCGATAAAATATCTTTAGTGAGCCAAAATGCAATCAAGTTTATTCCGCCCGAGAAATGTGCGGTTAACATATGTTTGCACCACTGATAAAAAATACTGCTGAATTGTTGATGCTTATAAGTATAGATGCGGTTGCCAAGCCAGGTAGCACTCGCTGCTAACCAAAACGATATTAACCTAGCCAACATTACATCGTCAGTGAACTGTGTTAAGAGTAAAAAAAATAAACTATCAACCACAAAGCCAAATCCTCCGACAAAACAAAATCTCTTAAATTGTTGCATACGTGCCTAACATCATAGTCTTTATATTTTGGTTAGCTTACGTGTAAGCAGGTCTAAGAATTGTCATTCAACGTTGACTTTTTTTAGACCCTACTCACATTAAACTTGCTGCAGAATAAATTTAGGAGATTTGAATGCAGCTTGTAACCCCACACACATCAATCAAAGATGAAATAACCTTAAGTATTATTGTCCCCGTTTATAACGAACAAGAAATGCTACCTATATTTCATCACCATCTGGCAAAGGTATTAAGCACTCAGTCAAACTATAGCTTTGAAATCATTTATATTAATGACGGCAGCACAGATGAAAGCTGGGATACTATGCTAAATTTACATAGTCATTTCGCCAATATTGAGTGTATTAACCTGAGTAGAAATTTTGGTAAAGAAGCCGCAATGACTGCTGGTATTGATAGTGCAAAAGGGCAAGCGATTATTCTTTTGGATGCTGATTTACAAGATCCTCCCGAGCTTATTCCTGACATGCTAGCAGCATGGCATGAAGGTTATGATGTAGTAAATATGAAACGCAGTGCACGCCTTGGCGAGTCTAAATTCAAGTGTTGGTCTGCGCATGTTTATTATCGATTACTTGATTATTTATCTGATGTGCCTTTACAAAAAGATGTTGGTGATTTCAGATTACTCAGTCGAAGAGTCATCGAAGACATCAAACAATTATCTGAAAGAAGTCGTTACATGAAAGGTATTCTTTCTTGGCCTGGTTATAAACAAACTACCATTAGTTTTGAACGCCCTGAACGCGCAGCCGGTGAAACTAAGTGGTCATTTATACAATTAGTGAAATTAGGTTTATCAGGTACTGTCTCTTATACACATCTGACGCTGCCGACGAAGAGGATAGTGT
>CAJXUT010000019.1 GCA_913061365.1 uncultured Colwellia sp. | reverse complement strand
GCAATAAATGAACTTAAAAAATCTCAAGTTAATGACTACTTTAATAATAATAAAATTCAATTAGAAAGTTTAGCCAATGATAAAAGTACACAACTTGCCCTAAATGAACTAATTAATAGCTTCTCTAATAAGCCTAAATGGCAATCGCTGCTTGATAAATTTGATAGTGACTATAAGCCATTGTTATCATCTTTTGGTTGGTATGACTTTTTTCTTATAAGTAATCAAGGAGCTATTGTTTACTCTGCAACAAGAGAAAATGACTTAGGACAGGTAATACCAAATGACTTAAAAAGCAGTTCGCTTTATCAAGCTTTTATCTTAGCCAAAGAGTCGGAGTTATCTGATGTTCAGTTTGGTGACTTTAAACCCTACGAACCAAGTAATAATGCTCCAGCAGCGTTTGTTATTAAACCTATTATGGTCAATGGTCAGCGTACGGGGTATGTGGCCTATCAACAACCTTTAGATAAAATTGATCATATTTTAGGTAATAGACAAGGAATGGGAGAAACAGGAGAGTCTTATCTTGTTGGACAAGATAAACTGATGCGTTCTGATTCCTATTTAAACCCCAAAGATTATTCAGTTGTTGCTTCTTTTGCCGCTAACAACCAGATTAATACTAAGGCTAGTGAAGCTGCATTAAAAGGTATTAAGGGCACAAGTGTTATAATGGATTATAATAATAATCCTGTTGTGAGTAGCTGGGATTATATTGATTTAGGCAGTGGAGTGCGCTGGGGTATTATTTCAGAAATAGATGTCGCTGAGGCTTTTAATCCTAAAACTGCAAGTAATGATGAGTTTTATCAACGATACATCACAAAATATGGTTATTATGATTTATTTCTAATTAATCCTAATGGCCATATTTTCTATACAGTAACTAAAGAAGCTGACTTTAATACTAATATTTTAAATGGAAAATATGCTGACTCTAATTTAGGACAATTAATTACTGAAATTGCTCAAACGAACCAATATGGATTTGTAGATTTTGCGCCTTATGAACCAAGCAATGGTGATCCTGCAGCTTTTATTGCACAGCCTTTATTAAAAGACAATGGACAAATTGCATTTTATGTAGCCTTACAATTACCACTCGAAGGTATTCAGACCATAATGACTGTTAGGGAAGGTATGGGAGAAACTGGAGAGAGTTACTTAGTTGGTAGTGATTTAAGAATGAGAAGTAACTCTTTTCTAGATCCAAATAATAGAACAGTGAAAGCAAGTTTTGCAGGAACAGTTGAGCAAAATGGTGTTGATACTGAGGCAACTAAGCGAGCGTTAAAAGGAGAAAGTAGTACTAGCATTATTGTTGATTATAATGGAAACCAAGTTTTATCTTCTTTTAGCCGTATTGACTTTGGCTCTTTTAGTTGGGCTGTTATCTCTGAAATTGACGAACCTGAAGCATTCGCTTCTATTCACCGAAATACTATGTTCATGCTTTTACTTATGGTAGTCATTGTTATTATTATTGTTATTGTGGGGGTATTTATTGGTAACCGTATGACAAGGCCTATTGCAAATATATCGGATATTGCTCAACGAGTTTCTAAAGGAGATTTAACTATTCATGTTGAAAAAACATCGAATGATGAGGTGGGTGATCTACAAGAAGCTATAGAGCAAATGATAAATAACTTGTCTAAAATGGCTGGAAATATTTCAGGTATTGCAATTCAACAGGCTTCTGCATCTGAAGAGCTTGCTTTAATTACGACACAAACAAGTAATACGTTGACTGAACAGCAGGGTATTTCTGAACAATTAGCTACCGCGATGCAAGAAATGGGCGCTACATCAAATGAGGTTGCTGTTAGTACTTCAAATACCTCATCAGCAGTGGAAAATATAAAAAATAAAATTGATGATGGTTCAAATAAATTAGACGAAACATATCACTCAATAATGGCTATGACTGAAAATATTCAGCTAACAGAGCAAAGTGTACAAAAAGTAAGAACTGATTTTGAGCAAGTTGTGAATATTTTAGATGTTATCAAAGCAATTGCTGATCAAACTAATTTATTAGCATTAAATGCGGCTATTGAAGCGGCACGAGCTGGTGAGCAAGGGCGAGGCTTTGCTGTTGTGGCTGATGAAGTACGTCAGCTGGCATTTCGCACGCAAGAGTCCACCAAAGAAATTGATAATATGATTAATGTCATAATGGAAGGCGCTAACTCATCAGTTAACGTGATGGCTGATAGCGTAGTTCAAGCTAATTCTGTTCAGCAAAATGCTCAAGCTGCGCTAGAGCTAAATAAAATTGTTGAAAGTGATATGAATGAAATTAGTGACTTTAGTATCCAAATAGCTACAGCAGCTGAGGAACAGTCAGTGGTTGTTGAAGATATCTTGAAGAATATTGAATCGTTAAATCAAGGGGTCATGGAGACAAGTCACGCAACAGATAATATTGCTGAATCTAGTGTAGAGTTAGCACGTTTATCTACTGAGTTAGAGAAGGAATCAGCAGAGTTTAAAACGAAATAAACTTTTTTGTTTAAAAACTCATATTAATAAATGTTTAATTGATTCTAATCGATATTTCAGTTTTTATTACGCTTGTACCAAAAGAATCTTCTGGTAGAATCAGTTATAATTTTTTGTTTATAGGTAGTTAAGCCGACATGGTTATAAAAGCTAAAAGCCCAGCGGGATTTGCCGAGCAATATATAGTCGAGTCTATTTGGAATGGTGGTTTCCCTCCAGGATCGATTTTACCTGCAGAGCGTGAATTATCTGAGTTGATTGGTGTAACTCGAACAACATTGAGAGAAGTTTTACAGCGCTTAGCGAGAGACGGTTGGTTAACAATAAAGCACGGAAAACCAACTAAAGTAAATAATTTTTGGGAAACGTCTAGCTTAAATATACTAGAAACATTAGCTCAGTTAGATCAAGAAGGTATTCCTGACTTAGTAGATAACTTACTATCAGCACGTACTAATATTAGTGCTATTTATGTTCGTGGTGCGATAAAAAATAACCCAGAAAAAACAATTGAGTTATTAAGCTCTTATGTTGATGTAGAAGATACTGGGGAGGCATTTGCCGAGTTTGACTATAAACTAAATAAGGCCTTAGTTACTGCTTCTGGAAATTCAATTTACTTATTAATTTTGAATGGCTTTAGAGGTCTTTATTCTCGTATTGGTCGTTTATATTTTGCTCACCCTATGGGACGAGAAATTTCGAGAACTTATTATCAGAAGTTGATTGAATTGGCTAAAGAAAATCGATTTGATGATTCTATTTTTGCTGTGCGAAAATATGGTATTGAGTCTGGAAAGCTTTGGGCAGACTTGAAAGATGATGTTTTTAAAGAGCTTAGCACAGATTAATTTTGCTCTGGTAAAATAATATTTAAGGCGACATTAGTCGCCTTTTTAGTCTTTATATTTATGAGTTACTCTTGAGTTTCTTTATTAGAACATTGAGCGATAACCTCATCTTCTCCCTCTTTATTTTCTTGTACTATTTTGACATCAAATTGCCATAAATAATGTAAATGCTTGAGCACTTCATCTTTAGAATCTCCTAACGCAATACCATTGTGTGGAATGTAACGTAATGTAAGAGACCTATCACCATCAATATTTGCATTAATTATTTGAATATTAACTTCTAGATTACTGAGGTTATATTGATCAGCTAATTTATGCCTAATTTTTTTATAACCTTGTTCATTATGAATTGCACCTATTTCTACATAGTTGTTTTTTTCATCATCATGAATATGAAATAATTTAAAGTCACGAATGAGCTTTGGTGATAAATATTGGCTTATAAAGCTTTCATCTTTAAAGTTTTCCATTGCAAAATGTAGCGTATCTAACCAATTGCTGCCGGCAATCTCAGGAAAAAATTGTTTATCTTCTTCTGTAGGATGCTCGCAAATACGTCTTATATCTATGAACATATTGAACCCTAAAGCATAAGGATTAATACCGGAATAGTACTTACTATTGTATTCTTGTTGAGCAACTACGTTGGTATGACTATGCAAAAATTCCAACATAAATTTGTCAGTAACTAAACCTTCATCATACAAGTGATTTAATATCGTGTAATGCCAGAAACATGCCCAACCCTCATTCATTACTTGAGTTTGCTTTTGTGGGTAGAAGTATTGTGATATTTTTCTAACTATTCTTACAATTTCACGTTGCCAAGGCTTTAATAAAGGAGCATTTTTCTCGATAAAATACAGTATGTTTTCTTGTGGCTCTGAAGGATATTTGTACTTACTTTCATTATTTTCATTATTGCCATCTGTGGTCGCTCGCCATAGCATGTTAACTTGAGATTGAAGATATTCTTCTCTAGCTTTTTGACGTTCTAACTCTTCATCAAGTGAAATTTTTTGTGGTCGTTTATACCGATCTACCCCATGGTTCATCAAGGCATGGCATGCATCTAAAGTAGCTTCAACTTCGTCTATGCCATATTGGTGTTCGCATTTTGCTATATAGTTTTTTGCAAAGAGTAAATAATCAATAATAGAGCTAGCATCGGTCCATGATTTGAATAAATAATTGCCTTTAAAAAATGAATTGTGACCATAGCAAGCATGAGCCATCACAAGCGCTTGCATTGGCATGGTGTTTTCTTCCATTAAATATGAAATACATGGGCTAGAATTTATCACTATTTCATAAGCTAAACCCATTTGTCCTCGTTTATAGGTTTGCTCTGTTTGAATAAATTTTTTACCAAAAGTCCAATGATTATATCCAATAGGCATACCTACACCTGCGTAAGCATCCATCATTTGTTCAGCGGTAATTACTTCTATTTGATTTGTATAAGTATCCAAACGATAATGATTTGCTACTCGAGCAATTTCAGCTTGATACTGTGCCAATAACTCAAAAGTCCAATCTGGACAGTCGTTCAATGGCTTTACTTGCTGAGTCACTTCTGAATTTTCTTTCTTATTTTTTGTGACCATAATTTCACCTATATCCTATTTATAGCAATTAAGCTCCTTCGCTACACTACGGTTAAAGTTACCTATGTTATTTATGCAACATTTTTAACATTTTTTTTGAATAGTTTTCTGAAAACAGGGTATATATCTGCAACTTCCTTAATATGCTGAATAGCAAAATTAGAATGTGTTTCAATTACTTGTTGATATTGTTGCCACAATGTTTGATGAGCTCGCTGCGTTATTTCTATATAGCTAAAGTATCGTGTTTTAGGGAGTATTTTATTTATAAGCAGGGATTTACAATGGGGAGAATCATCAGCCCAATTATCGCCATCAGATGCCTGAGCACCATAGATATTCCATTGATTATCATCGTATCTCTCAGTAATTATCTTATCCATTAATTCTAAAGCACTAGATGCGATGGTTCCTCCTGTTTCTTGAGAGTAGAAAAATTCATGTTCATCGACTTCTTTGGCTTGGGTGTGGTGACGAATATAAATTACGTCAATGTTTTTGTATGTTCTGCTGAGAAATAAGTAAAGCAAAATGTAAAAGCGTTTGGCCATCTCTTTCGTTGCCTGATCCATTGAGCCAGAAACATCCATTAAACAGAACATGACAGCTTTTGATGTTGGAACGGCTTGTTTGGCAAAATTTCTAAAGCGTAAATCGAATGTGTCAATAAATGGCACTTTTCTTATTTTCTCTTCTATTGCTTTTATTTTGTTATTAAGCTCTTTTTTTTCATTTATATGCTCATGCTTGTCTTGTTCAATTATGTCTAGCTCATGATGGTATGCTTTAAGTTGTTTACGTTTTGATGATGTCATTGCAATACGTCTTGCAATTGAGCCTTGTAATGATTTTACAATATCAATGTTAGAGGGAACTCCTTCAGCACAAAAACCAGAACGAACAGTTTTGTACTCAATAAGCTTATCTAGCTGGTTTTTTTCTAAATTAGGTAGCTCTAAATCTTCAAAAAGTAAGTTGAGATATTCTTCTTTTGATATTGAAAAAGTGAAGTCATCTTCTCCTTCGCCTTTGTCACTTGCTTCTCCCTCTCCACTTCCTTGCCCTTTTTGACCCGGTGGCTTTGCAATACGATCTCCTGTGGTAAATTGATCATTGCCAGGATGAACTCTATCTCGTGTACCACCGTTGCCTTGATGAAAAACAGGCTCAGACAAGTCTTTTTTTGGTATGATAATATTTTCACCAGAACTCAAATCTGTAATACCACGTTTATTGATGGCATCAGATACAGATTTTTTTATCTGGTTTTTATAACGTCTTAAAAAACGCTGACGGTTAACAGTGCTTTTATTTTTACTATTTAGCCGTCTATCAATAAAATTAGACATTGTTAACTCCTTATCTCTTTGACTATCTGCTTAAGTGCTCTAGACCTAAGCTAGAGCGCTTAAGCTAATTGAAGAGATACTACTTAAGAAGACTTCCTCACGCGTAAGTACCACTCAGATAACAACCTTACTTGTTTTTGGGTGTAACCTTTGCTCATCATACGTTCAACAAAATCATCATGTTTTTGTTGATCATCTTTTGACGTTTTTGAGTTGAAAGAAATAACAGGCAATAGATCTTCTGTGCTAGAAAACATTTTTTTCTCAATAACAGTGCGTAATTTTTCGTAACTTACCCACGATGGATTATGACCATTATTATTAGCTTTAGCTCTTAGCACGAAATTAACTATTTCATTACGAAAGTCTTTTGGATTGCTGATACCTGCAGGTTTTTCTATTTTCTCTAGCTCATCATTGAGTGACTGTCTGTCAAATAACTGGCCAGTTTCTGCATCTCGGTACTCTTGATCTTGAATCCAAAAATCAGCATAAGTAACATAACGATCAAAAATATTTTGGCCGTATTCTGAGTAAGATTCTAAATAGGCTGTTTGAATTTCTTTACCAATAAACTCTATATAGTGAGGCGTTAAGTATCCTTTAATAAACTCTAAATAGCGTTCAGTTGTTTCTTTTGGTAACTGTTCTCTTTCTACTTGTTGTTCAAGCACATAGAATAAATGAACAGGGTTCGCAGCAACTTCAATGTTGTCAAAATTAAAGACTCGTGAAAGTATTTTAAACGCAAAGCGTGTCGATAGACCTGACATGCCTTCATCAATACCTGCATAATCTTTATATTCTTGATAAGACTTTGCTTTTGGATCGGTGTCTTTTAAGGTTTCACCATCATAAACTCTCATTTTTGAATAGATACTGGAGTTCTCAGGATCTTTTAAACGAGAAAGTACTGAAAATTGAGCTAAAATCTCAAGTGTGTCAGGTGCACATTGTGCAGTTTTTAATTCACTATGCTCTAGTAACTTTCTATATATGTTCACTTCTTCAGAAATGCGCATACAATAAGGGACTTTTACGATATACACTCTATCTAAGAAAGCTTCGTTATTCTTATTATTTCTAAAAGTTTGCCACTCAGATTCATTTGAATGTGCTAATAATATTCCATTAAAAGGCAGAGCAGATAAGCCTTCTGTTGGATTGTAATTACCTTCTTGGGTTGCTGTAAGTAGAGGATGTAGCACTTTTATTGGTGCTTTAAACATTTCTACGAACTCCATCATTCCTTGGTTTGCTCTACACAATGCGCCAGAGTAGCTATAGGCATCTGCGTCGTTTTGTGCGAAGTGTTCTAACTGTCTTATATCAACCTTTCCTACAAGAGCAGAAATATCTTGGTTGTTATCATCGCCAGGCTCTGTTTTAGCAATGGCAACTTGATCTAAGATTGAAGGGTATATTTTTACAACTTTAAACTTGGCTATATCGCCCTTAAATTCGTGTAATCGTTTAGCCGCCCAAGGAGATATAATGCTATTGAGGTATCGTTCAGGAATATTGTATTCATCTTTTAAAATCTTCCCGTCCGAGTGAACATCAAATAAGCAGAAAGGGTGATCATTTACCGGGCTGCGAACACCATTTGCACTAAGAACATAAATAGGTTCTTTTTGCATTAATGCTTTTAACTTTTCAGCTAGTGAAGACTTACCACCACCTACAGGGCCAAGAAGATAAAGAATTTGTTTCTGTTCTTCTAATCCTTGAGATGCATGTTTTAGATAGGAAACAATTTGCTCTATCGCTTCTTCCATACCAAAAAAGTCGGTAAAAGCAGGGTACCTATTTATTACTCTATTAGAAAATATTCGACTCAATGTTGGTTCAGTTGAAGTATCAACTATTTCGGGTGTACCGATGGCATTAAGAAGTCTTTCTGAGGCACTTGCGTAGGCAAGTTTATCATTTTTACAAAGCGACAAGAATTCTTGCAGGCTAAACTCTTCTTCTTGTGCTTGTTCATAACGCGATTGATAATGTTGAAAAATAGTCATAATCATCTCCTATGGTTGCGTGTAACTACCAATATTTATTATGTTTATGTCTTATTTTAAGGTTAGCTGTTTTAGCTGATTTTGCTAACAAAAATTGTAAATAAATTATATACGTACTTTGAAAAGTCTAAATTTATGAGGTGATTTTTATATTTTTATCATAGGTTTTTTGGCTTTAAATGTATCAGGTTGATAGACGCTTAACATTCAACTTTTTCATTCGTGATCGTAGTGTACTGTCAGGCATACCTAACGCTGTTGCTGCACCATTGTCTCCACCAATACGCCAATGATAGTGGGTTAATACTTCGATAATATAGGCTTTCTCAACATCAGCTAGAGTCTTATTAAAGTTTTTATTTGTTTGCTTGTTTTTAGGGAAATCTTGTTGAATATTTAGTAGTTCAGATGTTGATAGAATGACTTCTCGTTCTAAAATATTTTGTAATTCTCGAATATTCCCAGGCCAATGATAGGCTGATAGTTTAGCTAAACTCCGTTTGTTTATACCTTGGATATTCTTATTAAGCTTGCTATTTAACTGCTTTAATATGCCGTGACATAGTAAAGGAATATCTTCTAAACGCTCTCTTAACGCTGGTATTTTTATGGGAAATACATTTAAACGATAATATAAATCCATTCTAAAAAGGCCTTTTTCTACCATTGAAAGTAAATCTCTATTGGTAGCCACAATGACTCTAATATCAACTTTAATTGTTTTGCTTCCGCCCACGCGTTCGAACTCTCTTTCTTGTAAGACTCGTAGTAACTTACTCTGTGCCTCTAAAGGTAATTCGCCAACTTCATCTAAAAATAAAGTTCCTTTGTCTGCTAATTCAAAGCGACCTTTTCGTCTTTCATTTGCATTAGTAAAAGCCCCTTTTTCATGACCAAATAACTCTGACTCTAATAGGTTTGCATTAAATGCAGCACAATTTACTTTAACTAAAGGGGAATTAAATCGTTGACTTAATTGATGTAGGTTTCTAGCAACAAGCTCTTTACCAGTTCCATTTTCTCCAAGAATTAATACGGTACTGTCTGTTTTAGCTACTATGTCAATTTGTTGTAACATCTCTTGATAGGCAGGCGTGTTTCCTTCTAAACCTGTACCGCTCCATGTTTTGTTAATTTCATCTTGTAGATAACTATTTTCTTCTTGCAGTTTTTTAGTTAAATCTTGTACTTTTTTGAGTGCAGCTCTTAATTTATTATCAGCAGAGCGTTGTTGGCTAACATCGCGAAATATGGCAACAGCACCTATAAGTTTTCCATCTTTATAAACAGGAGTAGAGGTATATTCTACAGGGAAGTTACTTCCATCTTTTCGCCAAAAAACTTCATCAGTTATTTTACGCTCTATTCCATCTCGCATGGTGTTATAGATGTGGCATTCGTGACTAGGATATGGACTACCATTTTCATGGCTATGATGATGGTATTCATGGATGTTTTTACCTAATAACTCTGTTGCTGTCCAACCTGTCATTTGCTCTGAAGCAGGGTTTATAAATACAGCGTTACCATTAATATCAAAACCATAGACTCCCTCGCCAACAGCATTTAATAATAAGTTTGAATTGACTAAGAAATTTTCAATTTGATCTGACATAAGTGAGTAACTCTAACGCATGAATACTATTAAGAAACACGAAATATCGTGGTTTATGTAAAGTAGTTTAAATCGGTTTTATCTAAAAGAAAAGTATATAAGGATGTTTTACGGTTAATAAGGGAAGAGGGGTTGTAGAGTCAATTAATTAAAATGTGAGAAAAGTCTAGAATGAATATTCTATGTTTATATGGTGATTTATTGATTTTAAATTAAAAGTATGAAAAACAGATGCTTTTGTTTGTCATACTTTGTTATTTTTATGATAACTGGAATTAACCAAAATTAGCTTGGGCAAAATCCCAGTTAGCTAGCGCCCAGAAAGCTTCCATATACTTTGGACGTAAATTACGGTAATCAATATAGTAAGCATGTTCCCATAAATCTACTGTAATTAATGGTGTTACGCCATCTTCTGTGATTGGTGTTGCTGCATTAGATGTATTTACTATTGCTAGGCTACCATCAGCATTTTTTACTAACCAAGTCCAACTTGAACCAAAGTTGTTTATGGCACTGTCAATAAACTTTTCCTGAAATTGTGCAAATGAGCCAAAAGTAGCATTAATCGCTTCAGCTAATGAACCTGTTGGCTCATTACCACCGCTTGGACTTAAGCTATTCCAATAAAAAGTATGGTTCCATATTTGGGCTGCATTATTAAAAATACCAGCAGAAGATGATTTTATTATCTCTTCTAATGATTTGTCAGCAAACTCTGTGCCTTCAATTAAACCATTAAGTTTAACCACATAAGTATTATGATGCTTCCCATAATGAAATGATAATGTTTCAGCAGAAATATGTGGTTCTAATGCGCTTTGCTCATAAGGTAATGCAGGTAATTCAATAGCCATGGTGTTCTCCAGTTTTCTTTATTTAAATGTTTTGACGAATAAAGAGTGTGTTTTTCTTAAAACTTGAGTAAAATACTCAAGTATTAGTTTTATACTATATAGACTTCCTACTGTATAGGTTTTCTTATTCTATTTTTCAAGTGCTCTACTTAAAAATAGTAATTATTGTGAAGTATTTATTATATTGAATTGAAAAGTGAGTTTTTGGCTCCATAACTTGTATTCAAGAGAATTCAGATTAATATAATGAGTATTATTTTTTAGAGGTTACTATGGATACTATTGAACGTATTAAAGAACAAATTAGCGAAAATACAGTATTACTGTACATGAAAGGCTCACCTAAACTACCAAGTTGTGGTTTTTCTTCTCAAGCTTCTCAAGCATTAATCAACTGTAATGAGCAATTTGCTTATGTTGATATTTTGCAAAATCCAGATATTAGAGCTGAATTGCCTAAATATGCTGATTGGCCAACATTTCCACAGTTGTGGGTTGAAGGTGAATTAGTTGGCGGATGTGACATCATTTTGGAAATGTTCCAACAAGGTGAGTTACAAACTTTAGTTAGCGAGGCAGTTGCTAAGAATAGCACTGAAGATAATAGCGCTGAGTAAGTATTAAATTTGTTAAAATAGCTACAAAATGATTATAGTGAGTAGTTATTATTTTTTTCAATAAAAATGGAGTATAAGATGAGTGTATTAGTTGGTCGTCCAGCACCGGACTTTACCGCTGCAGCAGTATTAGGTAGTGGTGAAATTGTTGATAGTTTTACATTAAGTGAAGCTATTAAAGGTAAAAAAGCTGTTGTGTTTTTCTACCCATTAGATTTTACTTTTGTATGTCCGTCTGAGTTATTAGCTTTTGACCACCGTATGGATGAATTTAAAAGCCGTGGCGTAGAAGTTATTGGTGTTTCAATTGATTCACAATTTTCTCATAATGCATGGCGTAACACGGCAGTAAATGATGGTGGTATTGGTCCAGTACAATACACTTTAGTTGCTGATGTTAAACATGAAATCTGTCAAGCATATGATGTTGAGCATCCAGATGCTGGCGTTGCGTTCCGTGGTTCATTCTTAATTGATGGTGAAGGCAATGTTCGCCACCAAGTAGTTAATGATTTACCACTAGGTCGTGATGTTGACGAAATGTTACGTATGGTAGATGCTTTACAATTCCACGAAGATCACGGTGAAGTTTGTCCTGCTGGTTGGAACAAAGGCGATAAAGGCATGACTGCATCTCCAGACGGTGTTGCGGCATATCTTACTGATAACGCAGATAAACTATAAACAGCTAACGTTTGCTATTTTTCTTGAATAGTCAGTAGTTTATATTAGATATTAAAAAGGCTAATGTTGAATAAACATTAGCCTTTTTCTTTAATAAATTTTAAGCTTTAAAAAAGATTAATTACTCTTCTTGACTGTCTGATTGAGAAGCAGCTAATGGCCAGCCGCCTAAAGTATGCCATTGGTTAACAATGTGACAAAAAAGTTCAGCTGTTTTTTCTGTATCGTATAAAGCTGAATGGGCTTCACTATTATTAAACTCAATGTCAGCAGCAATACATGCTTTTGCCAATACTGTTTGTCCTAAAGCCAGTCCCGCTAGTGTTGTGGTATCAAAGCTAACGAAAGAGTGAAATGGACTACGCTTTATATTACATCTAGTGGTTGCAGCATTTAAAAAGCCGAGATCAAATGCAGCATTGTGAGCAACAATAATCGCACGCTGACACCCCGCTAATTTCATTTTTTTTCTTACTAATTTAAATAACGTTTTTAAAGCTACATCTTCGTCAACAGCGCCACGTAACGGGTTAGTTGGATCAATACCCGTAAACTCTAATGCCTTAGGTTCTAAATTTGCGCCCTCAAAAGGGTTTACATTAAATTGTATTGTTTCATCTATTGCGAGCTTGCCGGTTTGTTCATCTAAAGATAATACGGAAGCAGCTATTTCCAATAATGCATCAGTTTGAGCATTAAAACCTGCTGTTTCAACGTCAATAACAACGGGAAAATAACCTCTAAAGCGTTGTGCTAGTAGAGGAACAGTTTGTTCGATAGGGGCTTTTTTTTCTGCACTTTCTGGCATGTTAGTTTAGATTATTGAGGTTACTAAAATTTGCAGGGATTATCTCAGAAAAAAAGAATAAAGACGAGAGTGAAACAAATACTAGTAGTTAATAAAATAACCATAAAGTGTTAAAGTAATTTTAAGGTAGGGCGATATAAAGAATGTCGCCTATTAATTTTGTTGCAAAAACTATGAAAAAACTATTTCTTGAAACAAATAAACCATTAACTACACATTGTTTAGGAATTATTCCTAGAATAAGAGTCTTGCTGTTTTTCAGTATGTTGTGCTGCGCTTTTATTAATAATGCACAGGCTGGAATTCGCCAATACAGTGCTAATATTCAGACATCTCAATGGCAGTTGGCAAGTGACTCCCGTTTACAATGTACCTTAGCACATCAAATTCCTCATTATGGTCAAGCACGTTTTTCTGCTAAGGCTAGTAGAAAACTGAATATGGAATTTGAATTAGACATGATGCTTTTACCTGATAGTTATTCTCTTGCTCAAGTTCGAAGTGAATCACCTAAGTGGCGTCCGGGCTATGGTGGTCGAGTGTTAGCAAATATGAAGTTATATAAACAGTTCAACCCTAGTTTACCTAAAAAAGTCGCATGGACGATGTTAAGTGAATTAGAGCAAGGCATGAGCCCAACTTTTTATTATGACGATTGGTATAGTGAGCAAGATAAAATATCCGTTAGTTTATCAACAGCTCGCTTTAACAGTGCATACAGAAACTTTGTTGCCTGTGTAGGTAATTTACTTAATTACAGTTTTGATGATATCTCTTATACGGTTTTAAATTATCAGTCGAATAGTGATAAATTTACTAAAGCGTCACAAAGACGAATTGACATGATTCGTGAATACTTAAGTTTAGATCCAAAGCTTGAACTAGTACTTATTGACGCTTATTCAGATAGTTATGGTGGTCGTTGGACTAACTTAAAATTATCAGAGCGTAGAGCTTTAAAAATAAGAGATTACTTTGTTAAAAACGGTATAAACGCAGAAAGAATTCAAGCGAAAGGGCACGGTGAAAAACGTCATATTGCCTCTAATGATACAACGTTAGGTAGAGGGAAAAACAGACGCGTGGTTATTCAAATGCAAAAAATGTAGTGTAAATGTTACATTTTTGTAAAATTAAAGTTTATTAAAATAAATAAATTGTTGAACAAGCCTGTAGATTCACAGTAATCTACAGGCTTGTTCTTTTTTAAGAGCGCAATTTGATTTTCAAGGAATACATAAATGAAATATTTCTCTCGGCTTTTAATGCTAACTGCGTTATTAATATCGCAATTGTCATTACCTGTATTGGCTAAATCACCGATACTTAATGATGCATACACATACGCTAATTATGATGAAGTTGTGGCTACACATCTTTATTTAGATTTGGATGTAGATTTTGAGCAAAAGTCGTTATCTGGTTTTGCTGAACTATCGCTAAATTGGTTAAATGGAAGTGCTAACACGGTTATTTTAGATACGCGTGATTTAGTTATTCATCGTGTTCTAGCACAAACTAACCAAGGTGATTGGCAAAAAGTTAACTTTACTCTTGCTAAGCGAGATCATGTTTTAGGTTCTAAATTAACAATTAATACAAAAACACAAGTTAAAAAACTACGTGTTTACTATAACTCAACAGCAAAAGCATCAGGTTTACAATGGTTATCGCCTGAGCAAACTGCAGGAAAACAAAAGCCTTTTTTGTTTAGTCAAAACCAAGCTATTCATGCACGTTCTTGGATCCCAATTCAAGATACGCCAAGCGTTCGTGTGACTTATACTGCACGAATTACTACAGACAAAGAGCTATTAGCCGTAATGAGTGCTAACAATGAGCCAGATACAAAGCGTGATGGTGATTACTTTTTCTCTATGCCACAAGCTATTCCTGCATACTTAATTGCTATTGGTGTTGGTGATTTGCACTTTAAAGCAATGAGCCACCAAACAGGTATTTATGCAGAAAGTAATATTTTAGATGCAGCGGTTGCTGAGTTTGATGACACGCAAG
Source organism: uncultured Colwellia sp. (assembly GCA_913061365.1). Lineage (GTDB taxonomy): Bacteria > Pseudomonadota > Gammaproteobacteria > Enterobacterales > Alteromonadaceae > Colwellia. Next base: position 9,872 of record CAJXUT010000019.1, on the reverse strand, counting down.
CAATGATTGATAAAGCTGAGAAAATGTATGGAAAATACCGTTGGGGACGTTACGATTTATTGATTTTACCGCCAAGCTTTCCTTTTGGTGGCATGGAAAACCCTAGGCTATCTTTTATCACTCCAACTGTTATTGCAGGTGATAAAAGCTTAGTTAACTTAATTGCTCATGAGCTTGCTCATTCATGGTCAGGCAACCTTGTAACTAACGAAAGTTGGCGTGACCTTTGGTTAAACGAAGGTTTTACCAGTTATGTTGAAAACCGTATTATGGAAGCCGTATTTGGTGAAGATAGAGCGGTTATGGAACAAGCTCTATCTGCTCAAGGTTTAAACTATGAAATTGCTGAATTAGCACCAGGTGATACGCAATTATACATTGACTTAAAAGGACGTGATCCAGATGATGCCTTTTCTGGTGTGCCTTACACTAAAGGTCAATTATTCTTGATGTATTTAGAAAGTAAATTTGGTCGTGAACGTTTTGATGCTTTCGTTTTGGAATATTTTGAAAGCCATGCGTTTAAAAGCTTAGGTACAGCAAATTTTGTTAAATATATTAAGGCCAACCTTACAGACAAGTATCCGAATATTGTTAGTGATAAAGAAATTAATGAATGGATTTATGAGCAAGGTTTACCTAGTTATGTACCGAAACCAACCTCTACAGCTTTTAGTACTATCGATGAAGAAATTGCTGAATGGTTAACTGACGGAGTTGCGTTATCACAATTACCAACAGCTAAGTGGACATTACATGAATGGTTGCACTTTATTAATAATTTACCACTTGATATTAATATTACCCGTATGGCTGCACTGGATAATGAATTTAACTTAACGCAAAGTAAAAATGCTGAAATTGCCCATGCATGGTATTTATTATCAGTACGCGCAGGTTATGATGAAGTTTATCCTGCTATGGCCGATTACTTAACGGCTATTGGTCGTCGTAAACTGATTGTTCCTTTGTATAAAGAATTAGCTCAAACGCCTCAAGGTAAAGCGTGGGCTTTAAAAGTCTATCAAAAGGCACGTCCCGGCTACCATGGTTTAGCACAAGGTACTATCGACGGTGTTTTGAAAAAATAAAACTATTCACCTTGTTGCTGAATTTCCCTATTTAGGTGTCAAAAGCACTCATTGACTAGCGTCAACTCCGTGCTTTTTCCTTTAAATAGAACTCTTCAGCTTAAAGAGGAACAGTTTTAAATCATGTAATTTAAAGGCTCTGATGAGCCTTTTTTGCTATTCGCTGCTTAGAACTCTTGATATAATACTGATAATTACGTTAATTATTTTTTAGAGGTTTTGTGGATGTCGGAAGTTGAAAATCGTCCAACTAATTTTATTCGTCAAATCATTGATGCAGATCTTGCCAGTGGTAAACATAACTCAGTGCAAACACGTTTTCCGCCTGAGCCGAATGGGTTTTTGCATATAGGTCATGCTAAATCAATTTGTTTAAATTTTGGTATTGCGCAAGATTACAGTGGACTATGTAACTTACGCTTTGATGATACTAACCCTGAAAAAGAAGATATAGACTACGTACATGCAATAAAAAAAGATGTGCAATGGCTAGGCTTTGAGTGGGCTGGAGACATTCGTTATTCTTCTGGTTATTTTGATGAGTTACACGGCTTTGCTGTTGAATTAATAGAAAAAGGCTTAGCTTATGTCTGTTTCTTAAATGGTGAAGAAACACGTGAATATCGTGGAACGTTGAACAAACCAGGTAAAAACAGCCCATACCGTGACACATCAGTAGAAGAAAACTTAGCGTTATTTGAGAAAATGAAAAACGGTGAATGTAAAGAAGGTGAGTGTGCATTACGTGCAAAAATAGACATGAGCTCAAGCTTTATGTGTTTACGTGATCCTATTCTTTATCGTGTTAGGTTTGCCCATCATCATCAAACGGGGGATAAATGGTGTATTTATCCGATGTATGATTTTACTCATTGTTTATCGGATGCGCTAGAAGGCATAACACATTCTATTTGTACCTTAGAGTTTCAAGATAATCGTCGTTTATATGATTGGGTAATTGATAATGTTTCTGTTCCTGCAACGCCGCATCAATATGAGTTTTCACGTTTAAATCTTGAATATACATTAATGAGTAAACGTAAATTAAATACGTTAGTAGAAGAAAATCTTGTTGATGGCTGGGATGATCCTCGTATGCCTACTATTGCCGCTTTTAGACGTCGTGGTTATACGCCTGCTTCAATGCGAGAGTTTGCTAAACGTATCGGTGTGACTAAGATGGAAAACACCGTTGAAATGAGCGTATTGGAAGCCTGTATTCGTGAAGATTTAAATGACAATGCACCGCGTGCAATGGCAGTACTTGATCCAATTAAACTTGTCATTGAAAATTATCCTGAAGGGAACAAAGAAGCCCTTACGGTAAAAAATCACCCAAGTGATGAAAGTCAAGGTACGCGTATTGTGCCATTTAGCGGTGAGCTTTATATTGAAGCAGAAGACTTTAGAGAAGAAGCAAATAAAAAATACAAACGTTTAGTCCTTGATAAAGCAGTGCGCTTACGTGGTGCCTATGTGATTACTGCTACCCGTTGCGATAAAGACGAGCAAGGTAATGTTACAACAGTTTACTGTACTTACAATGAATATACGTTAGGTAAAAACCCAACCGATGGCACAAAACCAAAAGGTGTTATTCACTGGGTTGATGCACAAGAGTCATTAAACGCTACGGTTCGCTTATACGATCGTTTATTTACTGTGCCTAACCCTGCAGCAGAAAGTGATTTTCATAGTGTAATGAATCCAGAATCATTAATTGTGATTAACAACGCGAAAGTTGAGCCATCATTAGCTAATGCTAAAGCTGAACAAGCTTTTCAATTTGAGCGTCAAGGTTACTTCTGTTTAGATAATGACATTCAAGCTGAAGGTGAGTTAGTCTTTAACCGTACTGTTGGCTTACGTGATACGTGGGCAAAAATATCAAAATAAACCTACTTATTTTGATAAATAGCAAGTAAAAGTATCTAAAGCCAGTAATCCCGTGTTATTGGCTTTTCAGTTTAAAGTATTGTGATTAAATCTTTATGAATATCACCTTTTACTCTATGATGAACCGTCTTAATCTTACCTAAATTATGCTGACCTATGCGCCGCTCTAGTTATCCAGAACAAGAAGTAAATTCGATTAATTGGCAGGCCTTTAAGCTTATATTGCCTTACTTGTTTGAATTTAAAAATCGCATTGCTTTTGCCATGCTGTGTCTAATTTTGACCAAAGTAGCCAGTGTTTACCTTCCCTTTATTCTAAAAAATATTGTCGATACTTTAGATGCTAATGTACCAGATAACTTGCAAGTAGCCATTGTGCCGTTGGGTTTAGTCGCTGCCTATGGTATGACGCGCCTAGCTATTGTTGTCTTTGCTGAAATTAGAGATACGCTTTTTGGTAGAGTAACAGAACGAGCAATTCGTCGTATCGGCTTAAAGGTATTTCGCCACCTACATGCACTGGATTTAGACTTTCATTTGAATCGCCAGACAGGTGGTTTATCTCGTGATATTGACCGAGGTACTTCGGGTATCAGTTTTTTAATGCGCTTTATGGTTTTTAATATCGTGCCAACGCTACTTGAAATCACTATGGTAGTAAGTATTTTGTTTGTGAATTATGGCATTTGGTTTGCACTGATTACTTTAGGCTCTATTGTTATTTATATTGCTTATTCAGTTTTTGCTACCGAATTACGAACACGGTATGTACGAGCAGCAAATACGGCTGATTCCTCAAGTAATACACGCGCAATTGATAGCTTGTTAAACTATGAAACCGTTAAATATTTTACTAATGAAGAATACGAAGCTAAAGCTTATGATGAACAATTAGCTACCTGGGAACAGGCAAAAATTAAGAATCGTTTATCGTTATTTGCGCTTAATGGCGGACAAGCGCTTATTATTGCTATTGCGATGACGTCAATGTTAGCACTTGCAGCGGTAAAGGTTAGCGAAGGTGTGATGACCTTAGGTGACTTTGTTTTGATTAATGCGTTTATGATGCAAATTTTTATGCCGCTAAACTTTTTAGGTTTTGTGTATCGTGAAATTAAAGGCTCATTAGCAAATATTGAAAACTTCTTTGGGCTATTAGATAAAAAAGCTAAAGTGCAAGATTCGCCTGACGCAAAGGATTTAGTTCTTAAGCAGGGCACAATAGACTTTAATAATATTGAGTTTTCTTACCAAGAGAAAAGAGAAATAATTAAAAAAGTTTCTTTTCAAGTTAATGGAGGAGAAAAGGTTGCTGTTGTTGGTACCAGTGGTTCAGGTAAGTCTACTTTAGTTAAATTGCTATTTCGTTTTTATGATGTTAATAGTGGCGAAATCTCAATTGATGGTCAAAATATCTCTAAAGTTAGTCAAGACTCTTTACGTCAAAGTATCGGGATTGTGCCGCAAGATACCGTGTTATTTAACGACACATTATTTGCGAATGTTCAATATGGTGATCCTCAGGCAAGTCATGCAGAGGTGATGGCAGCAATAGAGATGGCACATCTAACAAACTTTGTGGATAGCTTACCTGATGGTGTTGAAACTACGGTAGGAGAGCGAGGTTTAAAGCTCTCTGGTGGAGAAAAACAACGGGTTGCTATTGCTAGAACAATATTAAAAAATCCTACCATTTTAGTCTTTGATGAAGCTACGTCATCATTAGATAGCCAATCAGAGCAAGCTATTTTGACAGCTATAAACGAAGTCACTAAAAATAGAACAAGCTTAGTGATTGCCCACCGACTCTCTACTATTGTTGATAGCGATAAAATTATTGTGATGAATGAAGGGGTAATCGTGGAGCAAGGCAATCATCAAGAATTATTAGCCTTGGATGGAAAATATAGTAAAATGTGGCAGTTACAACAGTCGAGCAATTAATCGCTAGTAACGTACATTAAAAAAAGTAATGAGTTGAATTTGAATGACCTTAGAAAAAAACAGTAATAAACAAAGTGAAATATTGGCGACAAAAGAATGGTTAAGTGAAATTATTATTAACTTGAATATTTGCCCTTTTGCGAAGAAAGAATTTGTCAATAATACTATTCATTACTACATATCAAAAACAGAGCAAGTGAAAACCGCTTTACATGAATTTATAGAGCAATGTCGGTATCTGCAAGCACATGAAGAATTAGAAACGACGCTCATTGTTTATAGTGATGGTTTTCGTGGCTTCGATCGTTATTTAGATTTAGTTGATTACGCCAATGATTTACTTATTGAATCAGGCTTTGAAGGTATATTTCAAATAGCGAGTATGCATCCTGAATATTGTTTTGATGGTGAGGATTATGATGATGCGGCTAATTTTACTAACCGCTCTCCTTATCCCATTATTCATATTATTCGCGAAGCGAGCATGTCGAGAGTTTTATCTGTTTATAGAGAGCCTGAAAAAATACCCGAAAATAATATTAAATTAGCACATGAAAAAGGCGCTAACTTTTTTCAGCAAGTGTTAACTCGCATTCATGATAATCACCGCAGTAAATAGTTAGTTTTATGTCATATTTAGAACAGTTTTTTCTTATTGCTGCTGTGCACCTTTTAGCTGTAGCAAGTCCAGGCCCTGATTTTGCTATTATTTTAAAACAAAGTATTCGTTATGATAGACGTACGGCAATTTATACAAGTTTGGGCATTGCCACAGGAATTTTACTGCATGTAACTTATTCATTAGTGGGTATTGGGCTATTAATTGCCAGTGATGAACGGTTATTTACAGCATTAAAGTATCTGGCAGCAGGTTACTTTTGTTATATTGCTTGGCATAGTTTGCGAGCTAAAAAGCCAGAAAACATTATTGAAGACTCGCAAGTTAATAATCAGCAAACTAGCGATAACCCATCATTGAAAAAGGCTTTTTTTACTGGTTTTTTAATCAATGGTCTTAACGTTAAAGCAACACTATTTTTTGTTAGTCTATTTTCTGTGATTATTATGCCAGAAACCCCCTTTGCCATTAAGCTGAGTTATGGCCTGTATATGACATTAGCGACAGCTGCATGGTTTATTTTGTTGTCTTGTTTGTTAACACAAACCAAAGTTCGCGCTGTTTTACAAAAGAAAGGTTATATACTTGATCGAGTTATGGGTGCTGTTTTATTACTGTTAGCTGTTCAACTGGTATTAAGTGACTTAAATTGATTTTACTCGAGCATTTTTGCTTGATAAGAAATCTTATTTTAATTCAGATATAATATGCGCTAATTATTATTTCATTTTATTATTTTCTTAAGAAATAAGGATATAGGTTTGCCTGAAAAAATTACTATTGTACAAGTTGGCGGCAGTATTGAAAGTGCCTTAAAAGGTGACTATCAAATAGATGTTAAAATGATTCTAACTGAATCATGGCAGCAAACGCTTAGATCTCGCTTGGCAATTAATCTCGGTTTACTTTTTTCTTTAGGTTTAGGCATGCTGGTATCTTTAGTTGCTAGCACTTACCTTGGTGGCATAGACAGCGTTATTGTAGACCCTCAAGCAGGGATGCTATTAAATATTGTTGTTACTGTTGCTATTTGGCCTTTTATGGCTGGTGTAGAAATGATGGGAGTTCAGCATGCCGTGGGTATGAAAAGTCATGTAAAAATGATTTTTGCGTTTCTTAATCGTGCAAGTTGGGTTGTATTGACTGCTTTATTAACGTCTGTGCTTATCAGTATTGGTTTTCAGTTATTCCTTGCTCCCGGAATTTTTTTAGCGGTGACATTATCAACAACGGTACCATTGGTTATTGAGAAAAAAATGACACCAATGAAAGCAATAATTTTGTCTGTTAAAGCATTACGTTTTAAATTTTTCCCACTATTAGCAATGTACTCTTTGTTACTTGCATCACTTGCTATGCTATTGCTTCCATTTGCTTTCTTATTTGATTCTAGTATTGCTCCTCTGGGGATTGTTATTTTTATCATTGGAATATCGTTTCTTGCACCGTTATTTTATAATGCCAAAGGTATCGTATATCGTGAAGTTTTTGGCATTAGCATTGCAACAAGTGATGCGAGCAACATACCTCATAATATAAGTAAACCAACATCAAATGAGAGTAATTCTAATTCTGATGATACTTTTTCAGCATAGTTATTATTTGTAACCAACTTGGATGGTTATATTTTATTTTGTAGCTAATTTATGGATTTTTTATGAAAAGTGCCACATTAATTAAAGTAGAACTTTTACTATTATTAGTTATTTTTCTATTTGCTCCTTTTACGTTTTTAAAGCCAAAGATTACTGACAAAGTGACTGAGGTTAAACCTGTAGAAGTAGTAAAGGAAAAACCACCTAAAAAAGTGATAACAAAAGTCTATGAAAAGCCGCTGCATGATGTAGTATTGCCTGATTTTTCCACAATCAAAGATGTTAAAACAAAAAAGAGAAAGTTTTTTGACTTTATGAAGCCTGCTGTCGTTAGACAAAATAATGCTTTATTAGCAACGAGAGTAAAGTTAAATCAGTGGCTTGAAAATACATCTTTAGAATTACCCCTATCCGAGCAAGCATCTGTTGAGCTAAACAAATTGGTTAAATGCTATCGCGTTAATAAAGATGCCTCACTGTTGTCGCAACTCAATGAATTACTCGTACGTGTTGATGTTGTTCCTATGCCACTTGTATTGGTACAAGCAGCAAATGAATCAGCCTGGGGAACATCTCGTTTTTCTCGTATAGGTTTGAATTTCTTTGGCATATGGTGTTACCAAAAAGGTTGCGGTATGGTTCCCAGAGGAAGAAATACTGGGGCTAAGCATGAAGTCGAAGCCTTTAAAAGTTTAGATGCTGGAGTTGCTCGTTATTTTTATAATATTAATTCACACAATGCTTATCGTGTTTTTAGAACTATTCGTTTTGAATTAAGATCACAAGATCAACCGCTAAATCCAGAAGTACTGGCGACGGGGTTATTACCTTATTCTGAACGAGGTGCTGAATACGTTACAGATATCACTAAAATGTTGAGACAAAATCAACAATATTTGCTCGAAGATGACACAACGAAAAATGTGGTTGTTAGTGATTAATGCTTTGCAGTAAAAAATAGCGTCGTTATAACAGTTTGTTTTGCAGTTATAACGACTAATTTATTAAAGTTGTTTTATCTCAATTTGTGTTGCATCAATAAATAAAGAATCATTGATATTTGTTGATGAGACCGTTTCTTTTGAAAACTCATAATCATCTTTTTCCATTGTTCTATCTATTGGCAAACTATTAAAATCGAACAATTGTGTATCAGCGAGTTGGCTTGGACTCACATTTTTTAATGACTTGAAAATATTCTCTATTCTATTTGGTGATGCTGTGTCCCACTGAGATAGCATTGCTTTGATATTTTGTCGCTGTAAATTCTCTTGTGAGCCACACAAATTACAAGGAATAATTGGATAATCTCTTAGTTCGGCAAATTCAATCAAATCTTTCTCTCTACAATAAGCAAGAGGACGAATAATGGTGTTTCTTCCATCATCAGATCGTAATTTAGGCGGCATTGATTTTAATCGTGCACCGTGGAACATGTTAAGAAAAAGAGTTTCTACTATGTCATCCATATGATGCCCTAGAGCAATTTTTGTAGCGCCAATTTTTTCAGCGAATGAGTATAATGTGCCTCTTCGTAACCTTGAACATAAACTACAAGTTGTTTTGCCTTCAGGTACTTTTTCTTTCACAATCGAGTAAGTATCTTTATCAACAACGTAATATGGGATATCAAGAGATTCAAAATATTCTGGAAGAATATGCTCTGGAAAGCCTGGTTGTTTTTGATCTAGATTCACTGCAATTATTTTAAAATTGATTGGCGCTGCTTTTTGTAGTTTTAGTAAAATATCTAGCATGGCAAATGAATCCTTGCCTCCGCTTATCGCTGCCATCACCACATCTGATTCTTCAATCATGGTGTAATCTGCAATCGCTTTGCCTACTTTGCCTCTGAGTTTCTTTTCAAGCTTAATCATACTTGGATTGGGTTTACTTGTTTCTGCTTTATCCATTATTTGGTTTAAACTCGTAATAAAATGACTGGTGTAATGGGGCGGCATTATATACCTAAATCACCTTAATATGCGAGAGGAGGGCGCATAGTTAAAGTCTATTCATGAACAGTATGTAAAACATATATCGGACAGTTTAGAGCTTTTGGCACATTACATTCTTTAACAAGCTTTATATTGACGGGAAAATTTTATTTACCTATTATCTCGCAGGTAAATTCTTCATTATAAATTCTGAGTACGCTAGATGAAAAATACATGGGTTAGCCTTTTAATAGTACTATCGATTGCATTGCAGTCGTTTGTTACTGTGGCTAATTCAGATGAAAATCATCAAATTGATGTACAACATTTACAAACTGAACATTCTCATGATGTTGACAATAATGAATTTATTGATGAGTTATCAGAAGATAATCATGACATTAAAGATTGCCACCACTGTGGCCATTGTCAAGGCTCGCATACTCCATGGTTTGTAAGTAAACACCAAAGTAATCCAACCTCTGAATTTATCGTATTAAATCAGTACTTTTATCTTACTCACCTTGATAAAAGTTTCATTGAAGAGCTTATTCGCCCCCCAATCGCTTAATTTATTTTAACCAAATTTATCGTATCAACTTTAAACCGAACAATGCTTTTAAGTCTTTGTTTTGTTTAGAGCATGTTACGTTGTTTAATATTAAATTAAGAGTAAATACAATGAACAATAAATTTATATTCATTAGTTTGTTTTGTGGCGTTATTGCACAGGCAAATATCTGTCTCTTATACACATCTCCGAGCCCACGAGACGTAGAGGAATCTCGTA
>CAJXUT010000018.1 GCA_913061365.1 uncultured Colwellia sp. | reverse complement strand
GAGAAAGAACCTAAAATTCCCTTTATTGAATTTAAACAAACCAAAGTGCAAGACGCCGTCAGTTTGCTAGCTGATATTGCTGATATCAATATTGCAGTTACTCTTGAAGCTAGCCAACAAGTCGTTACCTTTCGCATGAAGAATACTTCAGCAAAAGGAATTATTGACACATTAGCTAGAGTATCTGGCCTTTGGTATCGCTACATGCGCTCAACTGACAGTTACCTTCTGATGACAGCTGAGCAATACCAAAGCGATATTGTTGTTTTTCGTGATGACTTAGTGCGCACTTTTGAATTACGACATCAAAATGTAGAAGCTGCAGCTAAAACTATTCGCAACCTTTACGGTGAACGAGTTATTCTCACCTTAGAATATAAAAATGATGACTTTACTGGCTTACCTTACGAAGACGTCGAAGATGCAATAACAACCAACGTATCTTCTAGCAGCAATACAAGTGCCAATACAAATAACAACACCAGTAGCAGTAATAATAATCAATATAACAATCAGAATAATAATCAGCAGTCTCAACAAAATAGCAACCAACAGAACACTACCAAAGGTGAAGACGGCACTGTAGCGGGTGAACAACTTGCTACCTTAGGTAATTTCGCACAAAACAACAAAAAGCAAAATTTACTAACCGCTGGACAGCTCAACAGTTTGCAAGGGCAACAAAGTATTCAAGATCAACAAGTTGCGAAAGTAACCGATGCACAAACACCTATCTACATCACGGTTAACCGTATTCATAACTTACTTTTTGTACGCTCAACCGATGAAGCTGTTTTAAGTGAAATAACCGAATTAATTGAGGTGAGCGATAAGCCAACCCCGCAAGTGTTATTCGAAATGGAAATAGTTGAAGTAAACGTTAGCGATAGCTTCGACCAAGAGTTTGACATTAGCTTTAATAGCGCAGGAAAAATTGATGACTTTAACATCCAAAGCACAGCCGACGATGCGAGTAATACATCACCCTATGACATCACAACAAACAATTTAGGTATAGATTTATCAGAATCAACAGATGCAAGTTATGCGCTACAACTTGCCGCCATACTTCGCGGCGAAAATATTAACTCACTTACCTCTAATGCATCAGGGGGTGTATATAACTTTATAAATGACCAAGTGAATGCCCAAATAACATTACTGAAAAAAAATGGTCAAGCGCGCACTTTATCAAAACCTGTTTTGCTCGCATCAAACAACCGCCAAGCAAAAATATTTATTGGTGATGAACAAATTATTGCAACAGGAATGGAAACCACTGATGCAGTTATTTCCTATAATAGCAATGGTAGCCCTATTACGACCACCAATTCACAAACGCAAGTAGAAACCGAACGACGTAAAATAGGCAACACCCTATATTTAATGCCGAGTATTAACGCCGATCGCACTATCACCATTGATATTTTACAAGATAAATCTCAAGTAGTGCGTAACGGAACACAGTTACCCTATTTTGATCAAGATGATCAAGTCATTAAACATCAAGCTATTGATGCCGTAAATCAAGCAAATATCAAAACCGTAGTAATTGCTAAAGACGGATTAACCGTAGCTCTTGGTGGTATGGTTAGCAGTAGCACATCATTGCAAACCTCTAAAGTGCCTCTACTGGGCGATATTCCTTTTTTAGGGACATTATTTACTCAAGAAAACGAAGTGAATGAATCATTCCAATATATCATTCTAATCACACCTCATATTATTATGACACCAGAAGAAACAGCAGGTAAATCTCGAAAAATTGCCGGTTTTAATTATGATAAAAATGCTGATCATAGCGACCTAGAACCCTACCCTGATTACGGCTTCGACCGTTACATTGAACTCACTAAATTTGCCATTAGCGCCATCAATCAAGATAAACAAAAACGTAGCGATAACATCAAGCCTGTCGCTAATATCAATGGCTCTGCAACCGCTATTTTTCCTGTTCACGGTATCAGTGCTAAAGCTAAAGCAGTATGGCAGCAAGATAACTTATTTATCAGCGCATTTAAAATACAAAATCATACGCCAATTAATCAAACAATCACTAGCAATACGCTAAGAGGTGACTGGTTATCAGCAACTCTATTGCAAGATCAACTCAGTCCATTTGCCAACAAGGGTGATTCTACTTGGCTATATTTAGTCTCAGATAAACCTTTCCAACAAGTCATAAAACAAATACAGGATAGGTAACATCATGCCATTTTTAAAATTTTTTTTGATAATAACCTGTTTATTATTAAGCGCTTGTCAAACAACCAGCATACGCGAAATAACAGCAAGCGAATCAAATACAGCGAAAAAAGAACAAAATAATACAACGCAGTTAACAGGAGAAGATTACCCTGAAAAACAAGAAAACCATCTGCGTATGTATGTTTTTACTTCACACCAAAAATCTAGCGATAAAGAAGCCGAACGTGATGGTTACTTTATTGATTTCAAAACAGCAGCTAAAGCCTCAAACCAAGTATTAACAAAGGAATAATCGTGCAAGATAAAAGTAACTTAGCACTCAATGAAGCGCAATCACTTACCGACAAAGTTCTCTATCAACTTAACAATGTTATTTTAGGTAAAAACCAGCAAAATAAAGTCGCCCTAACGTGTATTATTGCTAACGGTCATTTATTAATTGAAGACTTACCCGGTTGTGGTAAAACCACACAAGCACATGCTCTAGCCATTACCTTAGGACTAGACTTTAAACGTATTCAATTTACCAGTGATTTACTGCCTTCAGATATTTTAGGTGTGTCTATTTTTGAAAAAGAATTAAATAAGTTTTGTTTTCATCAAGGGCCTATTTTTTCTCAACTTGTACTGGCAGATGAAGTAAACCGAGCAACACCAAAAACTCAAAGCTCCCTGCTTGAAGCAATGGAAGAACGACAAGTGAGTAGTGAAGGCAAAACATTAACATTGCCACAACCATTTTTTGTTATTGCCACCCAAAACCCTTCACAACAAATTGGCACTTTTGAATTGCCAGAATCACAGCTTGACCGTTTTTTATTGCGCATATCATTAGGTTACCCAGAAAAAGAAGCTGAACGTAGATTATTTCAAGGTGAAAGTGGTCGTTCCAAATTAGATACACTGCTTCCAGTCATCACTTCTGGACAATTGATAGAACTACAGCAAATCAGTAAAAGTATTCATCTTGGTAATGCCATTATTGACTACCTGCAAGATTTAGTAGCTTATACACGTAACAGCCATTTATTTGTAGCTGGTTTATCAACTCGAGCTTGCTTGGGATTAATTGATGCAATAAAAAGTTATGCCATGATTCAAGGACGCGAGTTTGTCATCATTGAAGACGTACAAGCTATTTTTCCTTACCTCGTAGCTCATCGCTTAGAACCAACAGGCGAGCTAATCAATAGCGATCAAATAGGTCAACATATTATCGAAGCAGTAGTCGTTGTTTAACATGAAAACTATCAACAAAAAAACACCTCGATGGCAATTAAAACTGACTAAATTTGGCTTAATATGGCTAGCCGCTAGTATTGTTTTTTTTATTTTAGCTGCCAATTACAGCAATAACCTCCTCTTGTTTATTGCTCTACTTTTTATCGCTGTACTTATGAATAGTCCGTGGTTAACCTGGCTAAATATTCGTAAGCTCAACGGACAAATTCTCACTATTGAACCTGTTTATACTGATCAAGTGGGCAAAGTAAAAGTTCAAACAACTAACCCATTAGCTAAATATACTTCAGGCTTATCAGTTAGCTTTCAAAGTAGTACTTTAGCTAAAAAAAAAGCCAACGCAAAAGGCTCAGCTAACAATGCAATGCAAAGTGCTAGTTTAGCGCTAAATAAAGCCCAATCAACCATCACTGACATCCCCATTAAGCCGTTAACTCGAGGTTGTTTTCCTCTTGAAAACATCCAACTAAATTGCACTTACCCACTGGGTTTATGGCGTTGGCACAAAGCGATTAACAGCGACGCTAAGCTCTGGGTTTATCCTGCACCACAAGGTAAATTACCGCTTCCCAAACCTAAAGCTAAGCAAGGAACTTACCTCAAGCGTGAGCAAGGGGATTTTTCTCACATAAGAACTTACCAACGTGGAGACAGCCTCAACCATATTGCTTGGAAACAAATGGCACGTACTGGTGAGGTTATGACAAAAGAATTTGATGGTGGCGAAGGATTAAATCAAACGGTATTAAGTTATCAAAATATAAAACAAGGCACCCTTGAATCAAGATTAAGCCAACTGTGTCGTTGGATAGTAGATTGTCACCAAAAGCAATTAAAATATGCGGTGGAATTACCAAACCAAACCATAGCCGCTGCACAAGGTGAAGCGCATAAAGAAGTGTGCTTACAAGCATTATCACAATTTGGCTTAACCTTACCTACCGAAGCATAATACCAATGAAAACATTAACAGCTAAACTCCCTATCAGCTTAATCACCTTTATGATCTTTAATACCCTTTTAAGCTTGGTTAACTTACCGTTGGTTTTTATAGTTGTGTTTACACTATTTATGCTTACAGCCTTTTTTCAATTAGTTAAACACAAAGCAAAAAAAAATGAGCATTCTCTCAACCAATTAAACCTTAACTTGCCCCAAGCATTCACTTACTTTTTGCTGTTAATCTGTTTAGTGTTAATTTGGCAGCACCTTGAAGTGCCCTCGCTTATTGCAATTTCAGCTACATTAACAGCACTTTCTTGGGCAAAAATTTGTGAATTTAAAAGCACAAGAGATAGCAAATTTATATGGTTATTATCAACAGTTTTACTTGCTTTACACTTACTTATTCTAACGCAGTATCAAAGCCTTATTGCCATTACTGGGTTACTCTTTATTTTTTTTACAGCCACTGCATTACATCAGCACAGCAGTAAAAAATTATTTAGCCAAGTAAATAAATTACTCCTTTTTCGCATGTCAGTTTTATTGGCAACTAGTTTACCCTTTGCGTTAATTCTATTTATCACACTTCCTAGAATAAACCTGCCTATGCAAGAACTAGGATTAGCAATGGGATTACCTATCAATATTGCACCAGAAAAAAACTTAGCATCAAAAGGATTAGGTAAAGAACTAGGGTTTGACGAAATTGGCGAGCAAGGACAATCTGACTCACGTGTATTACTAGCCAGTTTCCCTAGCGATTTCGTACAAAATAGTAAAAATCCTCTTTACTGGAAAGGGCCAGTTTATTGGCGTTATACCCTAGCAGAGGAAAATGGAAACAGCAGTGAAAAATGGCAATTACGCCAAGGTTTTACCAACCGAAGCAAACGACAATACAATGGTTTTGGCTCAAACAAAGCACTTAACAACATGGCGAGTAAGCGCGAGAATACTCTAGAGTACAGCGTCATTTTAATGCCTCATGGCGAATACTGGTTATATGGTTTAGATTTACCAGCAAAACTTACAGGCGAATCTTATTTATCACAAGACTATCAACTACTCAGTATTCGTGCTGTTAACACCATGTGGCGTTACAAAACTAAAAGTAGCCTTAATTATCAAATTTCAGAACCAGAGCCACAAGCACAACTAACTCTCGGCTTACAATACCCAAGCAACAACCCCAAAATTAAAGCGTTAGGACAACAATGGCAACAACAGTTCTCTCAAAGTAAACAACCTGCACTTGCCATTATTAAACACGCCAAGCAATTCTTTAAACAAGGGCATTACTTATACGCCAATACAAATAAAAAATACCAGGGGGAGAATCAATTAGATCAATTTTTATTCTCCCAAAAAGTAGGTTATAGCCAACACTATGCAAGCGCCCTTACTTTACTATTACGTGCTGCTGGCGTTCCCGCACGTTTAGTAGCAGGTTATCGTGGAGCAGAAAAAGTCGGCCTAACAAACATGTATACAGTCAATGAACATCACGCCCATGCTTGGTTAGAAGCTTACATCACTAATAAACAAGGCCAACAATATTGGCAGCGTGTAGATCCTGCTTTATGGCTAACAGATATATTCACCAGTACTAACCAACAACCACAAACCGAGACACAAAGTAAAACTAAAGAAAATAACCAAGTTGATTCATTAACGACAGTAAGCAAAAAATTAGGAAACAATGAAGAAAATAACAGTAAAAAAACATCCCCCCCTGCTACAAACTGGCTAAACAGTTTTAATCAATGGACACTAGAATTTGATGCGAATAAACAAAACGAATTAGCCCAAAAACTAGGAATTACTCAATTACTTTGGTGGCACTTATTGTTAATAGCAATAGCACTGTTATTAACACTATCACTTATTATATTTTTAATATTACGCTTTATTAATCGCCCTCCTACGCAGCCTGAGCATATAAAGATTTATCAAAGGCTTTGTAAAAAACTAGCAAAAAAAGGGGTGACTAAATTACCTCATGAGGGAGCGCAAACCTATTTACTCCGTTGTACTAGCAACAGCAATAAAAATATTGATAGTAATAAAGTGAACACCTTATTACATGATTATTTATTACTTGCCTATAGCCCATTAGATAAGCAAGAAAAAAAACAATTACTGAGTAAATTTAAAGCCCTAACAGCAAAAATGTAGCAGTTACCTAAAAAAGATTTTCGTGAATCATCTACTTAAACAAAAATAAATGATAATTATTCGCATTTACTGTTGACATAATTATTATCTTAACTATAATACGAATCATTCTTATTTGAATAGTTTTATTTTTAATGAGTCGAGAGGTTTATTAAGAATAAAGTATAACGAGTGCAATAAATTATGACTCAAACAGCAGTACAAACTATTGATAACAAAACAAGTAAGTTAGCAGAAAAACATGCTGATATATTTGGTCAAATAGCCAACTTATATACAGAGCTATTTAACCACGATGGTTATGGTGACTTTCGCGTTGAAATGAAAATTCTTCGCCGCGGACAAAAAGAAATCATTATTCATTGTGGAAAACAGCACCGCTATGTAGTTGACTGTGATGAAGCATTAAGAGCAGAGCATCCACTAAAAGCTTTGCTAAAAAGAGATATTTTGGCTTAACCGTCAAAAAATTTTACCTGATAACTTTTTAGAACGTAAAAACAAAAAATAGTCAGGAAAGTACATAGGTGCAAAAGGAATAGCACTGAAATGATGCAGGCGATACGTCTGATCAAAGGAAGCGTAAAAAACAATGACTGTTCGAGTCGCCTGCCTCTTTGGGAGAGGTCGCAGCTTGAGCCAATACCTAACCAATACAAAATACAGGTATTACCACAGTCTTCTTAAACAATCATTGTTTTACTTAAGTTAGTGATAAATAACAACACTGCTAAGTAGCAAAAATACGGAATAACTATCATGTTTAACAACCTATGGGCTAAAAGCCTTACGCAAAAATTTAACCAAATTCAAGCAAGCGACGTAGCTAACATCAGCGACACAGAGCTTAAATCTAAATTCTTAAAACTTAAAGCAGCAAAACAAGCAGGTTTCACCCTTTTAGAACTATTAGTAGTTGTTGCTATTTTAGCAGCAATCGCAGGTACTGCTTCTATCGCACTTAAAGATACTGATGCACGTGCTTCTGCTGCAGCTCACGTCACTATGATGGATGAGTTAAACAAAGGTATTCGTACTTTCCGTGTATTAAACAAAAACGCGTACCCAAACCGTTTTGATTCGTTATTAGAAACATCAACTAACTCAACTACAGCAACTTATCCTGCAAATGAATTAGTAGCGATTGAAGACATCGGTACTTTAGCACTTACAGAAGATGCTGTTGGTGTATTAAGTGACATTGGTATTACTCAATTACAATATCTTGATAACACAACGGCAGCTGATTTTGATGGCGACACAGTTACTACTGATTGTGCTTCAGCAAATATCACTGCAACTATTGCTAGCCGTTCAAACCATGTTGTTTCTAACAACATCTTCCAAGGTTTTGCAGCTAATGGTTGTGGTACCACTGAAGCATTAGTTGAAGATTCATTAGTTGCTGTATGGACTGGTGGTTACGAGCGTGTATTTGGTGGTGACGGCGCTACATTTGATGGTTTAGGTGATGTTGCTGGTGCTGCGGGTGATGCGGGTGAAGCACTTACAACTGCATTTGCAACACAACCTGTATTAATGGCGGTAGGCTTAGGTCCATCATCTAACTTATTCAATGCTAACTCTATTGGTGGTATGACTACAGTACCGTCTTACCGTCATGTGAACGAATTACAATACGGTCGTTTTATTGCCTTATTTGAAATCGGTGTATTCACTGGTGCAGCTGCAGCTTACACAGCAGTTGACCAAGTAAACCTAATCGCTATCGTTGATGGCGCTGGCGATACTAAAGAAGAAGAATTAGGCGAATGGGATGGTACTCGTAACACTATCTAATTCATTATTCTAATTTAAGATCTTCTTAAATTTATATGATTGAACACATGTTAGCAGTTAGGTTCTCCATAATTGCTAACATGCAACACGCTAGGATGGTGTGTTTTCAAGGATGAAGTAACGGAATACTAGAACGGTCGGCATATGCCGACCTTTCTTATAATACTTTGTTATTAAGTGCTAGGCATCCGCAGTGTACTAAAACTTAATAATAAGGTGTTATAAGAAAGCGGTTTATCAATACAAAATAACAACACATCTAACTAACCAACAGACCATTAGATTTACCATGTATAAAAAAATTCTCATTGCCCTACTTGCACTATTGCTAGTTTTTTCAGCGTCCGCCTATGTTTGGCAGACCTTTAACAATACTTTTGAACCACAAAATACTACACAAGCAGAACATGGCACCGATAACCTTTCAGTAAGTAAAGTAGACCTCAGTTGGCAACAAGACAGTAAAGCCGTTGATTTAGACCAATATATTGCCAGCAATCAAGTTTCTCAAAACATTATTGATAAAAAACAACGTGTAATGCTTGAGCCAGAGCTAATTAACTTTTATGGCGTGTTACAAGCACCTATCGCTAACAGCAATGCTAGCCTTGTAACTGATGCTTTAGCTGTGTGGGGTGTTTCTCCATTACCTGAAGTTGCATTTAGTACCTATATTCGCTCACCAGAAGGTAAGGTCATTGCTGTTTATGTAGAAAATACTATTGCTGACCATATAACTAAATACTATCAGCCAGAAGCAGTTTTAGCTTTTCAAGCATACCGTTTATACAATTATGCCAACGGTCCAAGGTTACTCTTGGTAGGCATAAAACCGAGTAATGACGTAATTACTGCCACTCTTACTAATAACAAAAAACAATAATGACTAACAGCACGAGTAAGTTAGCTTCCTTTAAACTAGCATTAGGTAAAATATCACTGCCCGAACTAAATACAGGTAGCATATTAGTTTTTCAATCGGGGAGTTTTGGTTTAAGAGCTGCGCTATTTAAAGCAGACAAAGATTACGCAACGGTTAAAGCCATTGCTGAATCAAGAGAAGTAGATTTTACCCGCGCTATTGCTGAAATTCATCAAGACTTAAAAAAGCAACATGGTCATGTACCTAAGCGCTGTGTACTGATCAGCCCATCATTAATTACCAATATATTATCTTTACCTGTTAGTCCATTAAAGCCTAAATCGCATAGTGATATGCAAGAACTCATTCGTTGGGAAATTGAGGGGGCAAGCAGTGCAGATAATAAACAATGGTTAATTGGTTCTATGTTAGTTGAACGAGGTTATTTAACCTCAAATCAACGTGAAGAAATAGTGACTGAACTTGAGCTAAGACAAGACCAAGGCGGTGATGCTGCCATGATCCGCTTTGGTGATTTAGCCGTTGAATTAGAATACTTAACCAATACACAACTACAAGAGTGCTTTGCCCTACAAAATAAATTACTCGAATTAGATCAAGATGCTGTTTTTGGCTATCAAGCAGAAGTAACTGAAAGCCCTTTAGATAAGCAGTTTTCGGGATTAAGTGATGATGTACTCACCTCAGACAATGAAAATCAAGCTGACCATCAATGGTTAGTAGCTGGTATTGGCCGCGCTATTCGTAAACGTTGGTACGGTGCTTTCGAGCTAAATGGTTTAAAACTTGAGGCATTCTATCCTGATAATGGCGCTAGCTTTTCTGCCCTTGGCCTTCGTACCGAAGAAGAAAATCAATGCTTAATTGAAGTACACTCTTCACACTTAGTTTTTATTGAAGGTAGCACTAAAAACTTAAAGAGTATAAAGACTAAAGCCCGCCATGACGGCATATTAACTTTAGATGAAGTGCTCGATATTTGTCCCGACAATATCACTAATAGCTATGATCACATCTATTTATATAGCCCTGATGATCCACAAGACGAACTGAGCTTTGCTTTAGCTGAGCACTTAAACATAGCAGTTCGTCCATTAGTACAAGCTCCCCCAAGTTTTTCTTTACCTAATGGCTTATCAAGTAATCGATTACTGCCCTTTATTGGAACTGCCAATCATTATTTAACATTCAGTGAGCAAGGTCGTGCATGTAGTGTTGCTGCCAAAGACAAAGAGCCCCCTTTATGGCAAAAACTGATGCAACCCAAAGTGATGATGGCAACGGCTGCAGGCTTAATGCTATTAGCTGCCAGTGGCTTTATTGTGTGGATGCAAACAAACCTCGCAACACAAGAACAACGTTTAATAGAACTACAAGATCGTTGGACAAAAGAAAGTAAAGTAAAACAGCAATACGGAAAAGTTGAAGCTGAATACAAGCTACTTGCAACTGATATAGACAATATAAAAAATGAAATATCACTTAACAATAAGCTCAATAAATACTTAAATAAACAACTACTTCCAGCGGTTAACTCAGTTCCTGGAGCCTTGTCTGCTATTGCAGAATCAATTAATCAAGGCGTGATCATTGAGCAAGTAGAACTGCAACTAGACAGTATTATTATTGACGGACGAGCATTGAAAACACGTAACGCTAGCCAGTTTGCTCAACAACTGAATGAAAATTTAAAACAATGGAATTTTCAAGTAGGCGACACACATTCCACCGCGGCAAATACCGATCCTGAAGACGGTGTATTTATTGATTACAAAATGCATTTAGAAATTGGCCGCCGATACTTTATAGAGGAAGGGAAAAACCAAGCTAACAACAAGGAGCAAAGCGAATAATGTTATCGTCATTACAGCAAAAATATAAACGTTTGCCAGCTAAAGAAAAAACTCAACTTATTATATTGGTTATTTGCGTAGTTGTTTCTGTATACGGTTTTTTTGCTGCAATGTTATGGCAAGATATGTTTGAAGCTGAAAAACTAGCAAACCGTAAAGCAAATCGCATAGAAACTCGCATAGGCGATATTAAAGAACCAAAATTTGATAGCAAAATCTCAGAAAAGAATTTAACAAAGCTTAAACTTGAACTTGAAAACTCTAATGCAAAAATAAACAAAATAACTCAAAGATTTATTCCTATTAACGACGCTGATCGTTTGCAGCAATTGAAGCTTGATATCTCAGAGTTAGCCGATGACATGAACTTGAAAATCAGTAATTTTGAAGTATTAGGTGTAGAGCTTAAAGACCACGAAGAAGAGCTAACTGAGTTTAACGACACCCGAAGCCAATATTACAAACGCCCTTATTTTGCTATTGAAGCGAAAAGTAAGTTTTATGCTTTATTGAATTTTATACAGGCATTAAATCAACTAGAAAATATTGCCATTGTGCAAAAGATTTCTATTAATCGAACCGACGCAGGTAATTTAGCCGTTACTATGAAAATATTGGTGTAGCAAATGACAGCAGCAGTACAACTAATTGAATGGATGGATTTGTGCGTGGAATTAGGCGCTTCAGATTTACATTTAAGCGTAGATTTACCCGCTATTTTTCGTGTTAATGGTAAATTAGTACGCTATAACGATGCGCTCAATAAAAGCAGCGAAACGTCTGAATTTATTCTTTGCTCTGAATTAACAAAAAATTTAGCGCAGTCATTAATGAATCAACAGCAGTTAGCAATGTTTGCTAAAGATTCTAACCTAGACATGGGATACAGCACCGATAAAGGCCATCGTTATCGCATTAATATTTATCTTGAAAAGAGCCATTATGCCTTAGCCATTCGCTATTTAGATGGCGCATTTCGCACCATGCGCGAATTGGGTTTACCTCCACAGATAGATTATTTAGCCAATTTAAAATCAGGCTTAGTGTTAGTGTCAGGCGCAACAGGTAGCGGTAAATCTACCACTTTGACCGCAATTCTAAATAGCATTAATCAAACGCAAGCAAAACACGTTCTTACAATTGAAGATCCAATAGAAGTTGTTCATAAAAATATTAAATCAATATTTCACCAACGGGAGCTTTATAGCGACGTGCCCAGCTTTGCCAATGCAGTAAAAGCATCATTACGAGAAGATCCCGATGTCATTATGGTGGGAGAAATGCGTGATTTAGACACAATTCGCGCAGTACTCACCGCTGCAGAAACAGGGCATTTAGTCTTTAGCACCGTTCATACAAATAATGCCGTGGGTGTTATTGAACGCTTAGTCGGCAGCTTTCCTGGTGATGAACAAATCGTTGCACGACAGCGCATTGCTTATGCGCTTAAGGGAGTTGTAGCCCAGCAGTTACTACCAACAGCAAATGGCAAAGGACGTGCTGTTGCTATTGAATCTCTTATCGTGAATGCAGCTGTATCTAACTTAATTGAGTCATCAAAAACTAAACAAATTTATTCAGTAATGGAAAGTGGTTCTCGACAAGGTATGCAAACCTTAGATCAAGCCTTAGTAAAATTAGTAAAAAATAAAAAAGTTACTGAGCATGATGCCAAAGCAATTTGCCGAGATAATGAAACCTTTAACCGACTATTAAGCTTGTAAAAAAGAAGACAAATAAAGGTATAAATTAAGATGACAGAAACAAGCTTGGTTACCAAAGAGTTACTTGAATTAAAAGCAGCATTAACAAATGCAGCACAAAACACAGAAAAGTTCTCTGCCAAACAACAGAAGTCACCAGAGTGTATCGTCAATTTATCACAAGCATTGTATGAATTAAAAAACATACAAATTAGGCTTAAAGACAGTCAAAAGTAGGAATAGTCATGGCGGCAGCCGAAGCAGTATTAATCCAAGCAGGAATACAATCAGGCTTAATTGACCAACGCCAATTAGCTAATTTACAAACTCAAGCCAAACGCGCTAGAAAGCCAGTGCTTGACTATATAACCCAAGCAGAACGATTTCCTGTTATGGCGCTTTATCGTGCTTTAGCTATTATCAAAAACCTTCCTTTTGTTGAGCGAAAAGATTTAACCATTGATATTAATTTAGTCAAAAAATTTCCACAAAACACCCTTGAACGTAAGCACTTTATTCCTGCTTATTATCAAGGCAAATTGGTTATGGTATTAGCTAACCCTGATGACAGATCACCTCAAGAGTTAAGTAAACGTATTTTAAACCAAGCAAGCGACGTAGTCGTAAGTGATATTGGGCTAATTGACGGCATTATTGAGCGTACATTTAGTCAAACAAACAGTGCCAACGTTGACGCTATTGGTTTCTTTAATAGTTTAATGAAAGAGTGTTACTTACGTCATGTAACCGACATGCATTTTGAGCCTGAAGAAATGGGCATGAAAGTACGCTTACGCATAGATGGAAAAATGAGTGAATACGAGCGTCCTGTTTCTCTTGGCTTACGTGAACCACTCATTTCACGCATTAAAGTATTAGCCTCATTAGATATTGCAGAATCAAACATGGCACAAGATGGTGGTTTTTCTTATCGTGTTGATGGCTGGGATTTAGACGAAGTAGATATGCGAGTTGCGAGTATTCCTACCCGTTGGGGCGAACGCATTACCATTCGTATACTCGGTCAAGACACTGCTGATTTATCTTTAGCTCAATTAGGTATGCCTAACGCTATATTAAATAGCTTTCAACGAGCAATTAACAAACCTTACGGTATTATTTTAGTCACAGGTCCAACAGGTTCAGGTAAATCTACTACCCTTTATGCAGCCCTGCGCGAGTTAGATTCAGACAACTTAAATATTCTTACCGTTGAAGATCCTATTGAGCAAGTAATAGAGAGTATTGGTCAAGTACAAGTGAGCGAAAAAGTCTCATTTGCCAAAGCATTACGCTCATTTTTACGACATGATCCTGATGTAATGCTTGTGGGAGAAATTCGTGATCAAGAAACTGCCGATACCGCTTTAAAAGCAGCTATGACTGGACACTTAGTATTATCAACCTTACATACTAATGATGCTGTAGGCGCAATTAATCGATTAGTAGATATTGGTTGCCCTCGTTATTTAGTTGCCTCAACTTTAGTTGGTGTCGTTGCACAACGCTTAGTAAGACGTTTATGTGCCAACTGTAAAGTAAGTTATCAAGCGAGTGAGCAAGATCGCCAACGATTAAACACTAAAGAAACATCACTAACGTTACACAAAGCCAACGGCTGCGCCCAGTGTTTAGGAAGCGGATATAGAGGCCGTGTTGGTTTATATGAAACCTTATGGCTTGATGACAATTTAGAAAAGTTAATAGCCGATGGGGCCAGTGAAGATCAATTAGTGGCATCAAGTAACAACAGTGATAGTTACTATCGTTTATGGCAAGACGCCAAGAATAAAGTCTATGAAGGTTTAACTTCAATAGATGAAGTAATGCATTTATATCAAGGAAATTAACATAACACAACGGCGTGTGGTCACCGAGGGGGTGACGACGTAGAGCGCCTCGATTTTAGCGAGGTATTACACACTATTGCCTTATGGTTACATCATGACCATAAGCGTTTACAAATGGAAATATTTCATGGCTAAGTACACCTACAAAGCGCTAGATCAACAGGGTAATGAAACCACCGGAACCATAGAGGCCGGTAGCGAAAATGAAGCAAGAAGTACACTAAGAGCCAAAGCTCTTTATGTATTAAAGCTTAAAGCTGGTGGTGAAAAACAATCAATATCAACACTATTTAAAACCCTTTTAAGTTACCTTTCTATAAAACGCTACAAAAAAGCTAATACCGCAGATTTAGTTTTATTTTTCAGGCAAGTAGCATTAATGCTACGAGCTGGTAACACCCTAATGCAAGCCATAGAAGCTATTTCACAAATGACAGTAAAAGTACGTTTTAAAAATGCATTAATACGTATGCTGGTGTCTATTCAAGGTGGCTCAAGTTTTGCGCAAGCCATTGAAAAAGAGTCATCCATGTTTCCCCCCATTGTATCTCGTTTGGTTGCTAGTGGTGAAGCCAGCGGTGAACTCCAAGTTATACTTGAGCGACTTGCCATTAATTTAAATAAAAGTGCTGAAATTAAACGCCAGTTTATAACAGCCATGTTTTATCCAACGTTTGTAACGATTGCTGCTATTGGTGTCACCACTTTTTTAGCGATGAGCGTCGTACCTAAATTTGCCAAAATGCTAGAAGGAAAATCTTCACAATTACCTGCCGCTACCCAAGCCATGATGGACGGCTCGGCTTATATGGTTGATAACGGAGCGTTTATCTTTTCAACTTTAGGCCTCACCGTCTTTTTAATTCTTGCAGCCTACACTACCGAAAAGGGCAAAAATATTATTGATAAGTTTCTTATTCGTACACCACTTATTGGCAGCTCAATTCAATCTTCAGCCATGGCTCAAACAGGCATGACCATGTCATTGTTACTACGTTCAGGTTTAACAGTATTAGAAACGTTAAAAGTTATCGCTCACATCATGCCTAATAAATCTATGTCTGCTTGTTTTACTAAAGCAGGAGACAAAATTCTTTCCGGCCAAAGTTTAGCCGCAGGACTAAATCAGCCCCTTATTCCACACATGGTGCAGCATATGGCTGGTATTGGTGAAAAATCAGGTGAACTTGATCAAGTAATGGACGAGCTAGGTAATTACTTTCAATCACAAACAGAAGCAAGATTAAAAGCCATGATTGCCATGATAGAACCAGCCATGACGGTTTTAATTGGTGGGTTAGTAGGGTTTGTCTATTACGCCTTCTTTAAAGCAATGATGCAAGTTTCTGCTGGCGGCTAATGGTATTCATAAATACAACTAGAACGGCATTCTCCACGTTATCTCGTCGCAATCACTTATAAAACATAAGCTCATATGACTAGAAACACAGAAACTTTGTTCTAGCCGTGTGTATTTTGACCATAAAATGAATAACGAAAACAACTAAATAAAATTTAAAGTAGTGGCCAGACGTGTGGGGCGTAGTCATTTGTTAACAACAAAAAACGGGCTGATATAACCTAAATATCCCCCATAAGGAAAACACATGCAATTTGACTTAAGCCACATCAATATCAATCGTGATGATTTAGAGTTCACTCTAAATGATCCAATCGCGGCCACCATTGAGCAAACAGATATTAACTTTCAAGACATGGATGCACGTAACTTTTTAAACAAAACTTTGCTTGATGCCGTAAAGTCAGGTGCCTCAGATATTCACTTTGAACCTTACGAGCGAGAGTTTCGTATTCGTTACCGTGTTGATGGCATTTTACGTGATGTCTCTGCACCGCCAAAAAACTTTGGGCAACTACTTAACATTCGCTTAAAAGTTATCGCCGCACTTGATATTTCAGAGCACAGAGCAACACAAGTTGGTCGCTTTAGAATGAAACTAACGCCTGACTTTTCAGTAGATTTTCGCGCCAGCGTAACCCCTACTCTATACGGTGAAACCATTGTATTACGTTTATTATATTTACCTGAAGAATTACTTGAATTAGAAAACCTTGGCTTAGCGTTTGCGCAAATTGAAACCATTCACCAAACACTAGACACAATGAACGGTCTGACGTTGGTTTCAGGGCCAACAGGAAGTGGTAAAACAGTCACCCTTTACACCCTAATGAAAATGCTTAATTTACCCGAACGCAGTATTTATACCGTAGAAGATCCAGTTGAAATACACATGAGCGGTATTAACCAAGTTAATGTAAACGAAAAACAAGGGATAACCTTTGCTAATGTTGCCAAAACCATGCTTCGTCAAGACCCTGACATCATTGTGTTAGGTGAAATGCGTGATAAAGCTACCGTAGATACGGCAGTAAAAGCGGCTCATACAGGCCATCTAGTGCTATCAACTTTACACGCCAATGATGCAGCTAAAGTAATACCCAGACTTCGAAATATGGATGTTGATAGTTACGACATTTCTTCAACAGTAAATCTGATTATTGCGCAGCGTTTATTACGCAAATTAGATACTGATAGCAAAGAAGCTTATCTACCAAATCAAAAAGAACTGATTGATGCCGGTGTAGTGAAAGAAAAAGTAACAGCCGATAAAGGCAAAGAACATAAAAAATACCAAGAAACCCCTGAAGCAACAGACGTAACCAATACAACTAAAGAGCATTACCGGGCTCGTCCTAGCCGTAAAAACCCATCGGGTTATCGCGGTCGAGAAGGAATTTTTCAAGTTGTTCCCATGAGCAGACAACTAGCACAAATGATTATAGATGGTGCTACCGATATTGAAATTGACAATTATTGTCAAGCCCAAGGTTATAAAACGCTGCGTGATATGGCACTAGAGAAAGTTGACAAAGGTATTACTGATCTTAGTGAAGTTATTCGTGTATTAGGCCCTGTACGTAGTTAGGGAAAATAAAGGAATTTAAAATGATAAACAAAGTAAGAATAAAAGCAAAAACTAAAATGAAGCATCGTCGCTCGTTGTCATTCAGAACATCAAAACAACAGGGCTTTACCCTAATAGAGTTACTAGTGGTAGTGAGTATACTCGCTTCCCTAGCCGGCTTAGCCTCAGTAGCAATGGACGGTTACCAGCAAGATGCTGAAGAGAAAATAACGCGTGTAGAAATGCAGCGTATTGCTAATGCTATCAGGAAATTTAAGATTGATACTGGGTATTGGCCAAAGACAGGGCTTTTTTCATATTCAAGCTCTTTCACGCCACTAAGTTTAGAGTCTAACTATGACAATTACTACGGGAATGCTATAGACTTTTCTTGGCTTTTTTATCCACCAACTAAACATATCGCAGGAAAAGAATATAGTGGTGGTACATGGACAGATAATAATGAAAAAATATCTGAATGGCAGATTGAAAACTCTATTGGTTGGCATGGTCCATATATAGATATTCCCGCAGCAAAAGAAATTGTTGCTGGCACAAACTGTCAAGATTTCACAAATACAGAAATGACAGCATTGTTATCAGAGCCTTCAGGCTATCCTACTAAAATGAAACGCCGTTCTATTGGTATTACAGATAGATTTGAACGTGATTGGCGCCGTACAGATTCGAATAATTACTGTGTTACTACTCGTGATGAAAAAAACTATAACCAGTATGCACCTGATCATATTTCAGGTTCTCCCTATTTATATGAAGTATTCAATTCCACACCTTTTCCCACAGTGTGTTCAGGTTCAACGCGATGTATTGTACTGAGAAGTTTAGGTAAAAAAAACATAAATTCAGATGATATCTATTTTGTTCTTGTAGATGAGTAAAGGTAAATAAAATGAAAAATTATTTTAACAAACAAAAAAATGCCGGCTTTACATTACTAGAACTTGTAGTGGTGGTTGCCGTTATGGGATTAATCTCAACTATGGCAATGGATGTTTATACCGACCAATCTAACCAAAAGCGTTTTGAAGCAACGAAAGAACGGTTAGCTGAAATCAAATTTGCCATTATTGGTGATCCTATGATGCGTGTAGGCTCACAGGCAGTATTAACTGGTTTTTATGATGATATGGCTGAATTACCTAATGACATAGATGGACTAATATCTGATCCAAAAAACAAAGGTGAATGTGATAACTCAGGAGTAATAACACTAACAGATGAAACAAGTTGCATTTCTCCTGCAACTTGGACTAGTTATTGGAGGGGGCCTTATCTACATAACCTCCAATCAAAAAACGGAAGTTTGGTATTTAATGATGCGTGGGGAAATGCTTTTGATTGGGACTATTCAAGTTCACCTGGTAATTTAATAGTAACTAGTGCGGGTTTAAATCGTGATATTAACCCTTCCGATGAGGGATACGAAGAAGATAAATTCACTACAATCTATGCAACTGAGTTGGCTAACATTGTCTATTTAAATAGTTTAACTACTGGCTACTGTGTTATTCCTTCAACCAATAAAATAGATATTAGCATCACAAGTCAAACTACATGTATCAGTCCAAATGTTTGGGGCAGTTGGCCTTAAACTTAAAAATATTCAATAGCTAACAGGAAATATTATGTACCTAATTAAAGCTCTAACAAAAAAAATAACACTAGCAAGCAGTGCATTACTTTTAATCTTATCCGCCCTAACCCCTTTTCATGTTTCTGCAAAAGGGGATTTAACCAAACAAACGCCCATCGAAGTTAAGGTAGTTTTAGGTGATAAAAATAATGCTATGTCATTTTCCCCTTCAACAATTGAGTTTGAAACAGGCAAGTTATACAAACTAATTATAGAAAACCAAGGGCCTGTTAAACACTATTTCAGCTCTGACGGTTTTGCACAATCTGTGCTTACCCGTAAGGTGCAAATTAATAATGCCAGTAACACGCCTATTGCCGAGATAAAAGGAACTATACGTGAAGTTGAAGTTTATCCAAGCTTTCAAGCCCAATGGTGGTTTGTACCCGTAAAAGCAGGCATATTTAATGATTTACGCTGTAGCATTAAAGGTCATACAGAAATGGGCATGAAAGGTACTATTATTATTAAATAACCAGCCAAGATTACAAAACTAGCAAATAAGGCATCATAAAAGGTATAGCTTAATACTTTTAATGATGCCTTTTTTACTATTGAAATGACTAATACTTCAATAAATTAATCAGTCACCTTCATTAAAATCATATAATACAGCTCAGCAATTAAACACTGCAACTAGAGCCCTACTATTCAAATTCAAAAGCTCTAGCCAAACCCGTCCCTTGAAGATGATCCTCTTTCCATTTTCAGTAAACGTAAATAACACATACTCATCGCAAAGGTTGAAAGTACGACAACAAATGGTGTGATAAAATTGTAGAGAGATTTAAACGATGTGATTTTTGCGAGGAATGTTCGCTATTATCAATTTTAAAAGACAGATAAAACTAATAGCAAGATAAAAGGGTAAGGTGAAACATTTCAATCAACTTACCCGATAAGTTAGTAACGGTTAATTTTAAATTATATTCAAAAAAGTTTTACAAGTTATTGATAAAGTTAATTAACATTTCTCGTTCAGACTTGCTTAAATGCATATAGTTTTGTTTTGCTTTTTCACCTTCTCCGCCATGCCATAAAATAGCTTCTTCAACATTGCGCGCTCTTCCGTCATGTAAATAATTAGTATGGCCATTAACAGTTTGCGTAACTCCTATTCCCCACAAAGGTGCTGTTCGCCATTCTTGTTGAGTTGCCTCAAAATCTCGTCGTCCTGACAAGCCAATTCCCATATCGTGTAGTAATAAATCAGAATAAGGGCGAATTAATTGTTTTTCTAAACGTGCTAGTTCATGCTCACCTGTCATCACTTGCGATTTATGACAGTTTTCACAGCCTATTTCGTGGAATAACTGCTCGCCTTTTTGCACAATAGGATCATCCATATTACGACGATAAACAACCCCAAGTAATTGCAAGTAAGTAGTCACATCTGACAATTGCCCAGGGCTTAATTCAAAATCTAAACTATCTGTAGCAGCTATACAGCTTAATTGCTCTGGCTCACAGTTTTGTCTACTTTTATGAGATTTACTTTGATCGTCATAACGATATAAAAACAGCTCGTTATTCACGCCCATATCATTATATGCGGCGGCAGCTGATTGCTGACGAATATCAAATGCATTGGCTTTCCATGAGAAACGCCCCATGATTTTTCCACCGCGTTCAAGATCCCAAACATAGTTTGGTCGACCTGAAATACCATCACCATTACTATCATCAGGATCAGCCCACGCAAGTAGGGTTTCTTCCGGTATAGCTTCTAATAATCCTAATCCATGTACAGGCGGTGCCATGCGTAATTCATACACAGTGTCTTTTGGCATATCTCCATAGGCTAAATCTGTCAGCAAAAATTCTGGTCTGCGCAATGAAAAGCTCGTTCCGTCGGGAAATACTCCCGATTGTTCTAACCAATTTATCCGAACCTTAGCTTCTGGTTTAACTCCTTCAATTGCACGATCACCGATTTGATGGCCATAACCTTTAGGGCTCATAGGTTCGCCGTATGGACCTACGCCCGGCACGGATACACGAACAAAACCACCATTAAGCATTTCGTTTGGTCCTGCTGGGGGCTTGGCTCTACCATCACCTAGATGACAACTTTCACAAGAAACATTGTTAAATATAGGCCCTAACCCATCCGCATTATAACTAAATCCTGGACGTTCAGACGGGGCATAAGGCCGTTCAAAGATACCATCACCTCGGTCGAATGCTGCTGAAAGTCCCCAAGAAAGATTTGGTGCTTCTTGCTCAAATGCTTTTTCTTTAGAGTGAAAATGAGTTAAATCACCTGCACTTAGACTTTCTGGTAACTCTTTTGCTAAATAACTCATATCGGCATCACCGTATCCCGTATAAGGTACAAAAAAAGTGATAAATATTTGCCGAATCAAAAAGAGTAAACAGATGGCTAATACAGCTAAACCTAGACGTAAAAATGTAAACTTACTTTTTTTATTACTTATTAATTCGTTTGATGCTTCAAGTTGAGAATTTGACATTTTTATTCACTCGCACCTATATAAGCACCATCACCTAAATAGCTTTCTTGTTTGCGAGTTAAAAATATTCTCAAGAATGCGAGAAACAAACCAAAAACAGTTAACCATGAAATATAACCAACGAGTAATGTTAGATAGGTAGATTCTGTTTCAATCCAAACACTAAAAAAGAAATAGGCGTACCAAGAACCTCCAGCAAAAACTGGCCCAAGCCACATACTTATTTTACGGTGTTGCATAGCAAAAGCATTACAAATAATTACCATAAAAATAGTTAAACGCATTAGCAGTTCAGGATTATCAGTCCAATAAATAAAATTATTTATATGATAGTTATAAATTACCGTAGTAACTTCTGAAACCATGACTAAAACCATACCCACACGTAAAACTGTATAAACAATATGCATCATAATGTTTTGAGATTTATCCGTATGCCCTGTAGCAACAACATAAAAATAGAAAGTCATTGCAATACTAGAAACCCCAAGGCAAAGCCCCACAGTGTATGTTCTAAAAAGAGTAGCGAGGTAATATAATTCGAGTTCAGACATGTTGAATAGTTAACGTTAAAATATTTGTGAATATTCTACCCATATAAATCCAACCCGTAAAGATAAATGATAATGATTACCATTCATATTCATTTAAGATTGAGCTATATCATACTAATTACAAGCAAGTCATTTACATTGCCCACGTGCGCAGCAAGTTATGATATACCGATGACAACCGTAGCACTTCATCATGATCAGCCCCCAACTCAATAGTAAGCGTTTGAATAGATTGATCTAAATCATACAACATCGTTCGCGAACTATGATCACGAACCATACTTTGAATCCAAAAAAATGCACAGACTCGTTGCCCTTGAGTAACAGGCGTTACCTGATGCAGACTACTAGACGGGTAAAGCACCATATCGTCAGCATTAAGCTTAACTTCTTGTACGCCAAATTCGGTTTCTACACTGAGAATACCGCCCTCGTAGCTTTCTGGCTCTTCAAAAAATAAACTTGCTGATAAATCTGTACGTAATAAATCGTGACTACCAGGTAGCGTCATAATTGCACTGTCGACATGAGTACCGTAGCAACCACCATCTCGGTAACAATTAAATTTAGGAGGATAAATTTTATCCGCTAAAGCCAAAGCATAGACTTGTGGGCGCCCAATCAGAACGACATCAGCGCAATCAACACTCACCATTACACCAATGGATCATAGAACTCATTAAAGATCTTTCACCATTTCAAGCAGTACCATTACCAGAAAAAATAGCATAGCACTTGACCATAATAAGCTACAAAAGGTGATAAGTTGGGGGTCAAAAGTATCTTGCAGCGTATATTTCGATACAAATTAACATTTTGTTTGTTGAGAAAATGATTTTGATATCTTTGATTTCATTATTCGAAGTAATAATACACTCAACAGAAGTACAGCCTCCTCTTCTACTATCGCATATTCGATAATATACTGAGAAAGAAAACGTTCTAATTATTTCTGAGCAACACTTCGATAAAAGTAACGTTCGCAGAAGTGGTCATCTAAGCGCTTGATGAGATGAGCAATGAGCCCTACAACAAACACTGAAAATACTAATCGTCCCCAAAAAATAGTGTAAAAATCAGCACCAATTAGCATGATAAGCAAGGTATCTTCTATCAAGCTATGAAGTAGATTGAGCAGCATTATTGCGGTAAAAACATCTCTTGCAGAAATGTGACCGCGTTTAGCTTCACTAATTAATAGTCCTCCACCAAAAGATAAGCCCAGTGTAATTCCGATAATGGTCAAGTTAGTAGCTTCTTTACTGATACCTAGTATTCGCAAGAATGGTCTAAGTAATAGGGTCATCAACTTCTCTATACCTAAAAGTTTCAATATTTTAAGTGTAAATAATAGCGCAGCTATAACGACGAAAATTACACCAAAGTTTTTGATTTGGTCAATCCCCCAGCTTAGATTGCTAGTATCAGTTGAAGTTTCCGTTTGCCATAGCGTTACTGCTGGCTGATTTAAAAAATCACCAGATTGATAGGTGATATTTAATAGCCAAGCAAGTATCAAACTCCCACCAATTCGAACAACAAGAGTAGCGATAAGGTTTACACCAGCTTTTTTAGCAATCGCAGCTTCAATTGGTAAAGAGTGGGCAAGAAGCATCATGCTTCCTAGTATCGATACCTGAGCCACTGAGAGCGGCATGTCTAGATTAATGAATACAATCAAACCAGCGTAGATGTTGGTCAAAATAGTCGTTGCCCACACTAAACCGAGTTCTTTAGGTAGGCCGACTAATTCCATCATTGGGCTAAGCCACTCACTTAGTAGAACGATTCCACCCATTTCTTCGATGACTTTGATAATAATGATTATAGGAATCATTATTTTAAATAGAGTGAAAGTAACATCAAAAATATCTCGTGTTAGTTCCTTAAAAAAGTTTTGAACAGCTTGCATATATCTATTTCATTTCGCGTTTTTTATAAAGTGAGTTTACATGCTATAGGTGTTTCAGGATTTTCTTTTATACTGGTATTAGCACCTAAAATTTGTTATTTTTGAATAATAAAGAAATATAACTATGTAAAATTGATAGCAGAAGAAATTATGGAAATTGATCGAATTGATAGAAAAATCTTAGTCGCTCTGCAAAGAAATAATCGCATTCCAAATATTGAATTGGCGGAATTGGTTGGGTTATCCCCTCCCGCATGTTTAAAGCGTGTAAAGCGCCTTAGAGGGGAAGGAGCTATCATTGGTGATGTATCCATTATCAACCCTGAATTAGCAGGCAATACCATGACCTTAATTGTATCTGTAGAAATGGAGCGAGATAGGGCAGAAATTTATCAAGTGTTCCGAAAGTCAATATTGACAGCCCCAGAGGTGACACAGAGCTACCAAATTTCAGGCAGTTACGATTTTATGTTGGTCGTAACGGTGAAAGATATTCAGAGTTATGAACATTTTGTCGATCGTGTTTTGCATACTGATTTAAATATCCGTAAGTTCCATACTTCCGTATCTTTACGGACTGTAAAATTTAGTACTGAGATTGAGTTAGAAGAATAGCAATTAAACAAATATGGCGTATTCAAATAAGGTTAGAAATTGAAAAAAACTAGAACAGCTAGCCTTATTTAATTTGGCTATTGATAGTAAACTTTGCGCATATGATTTAATAAGCTTAATGTTCGCGATATTTCATTAGCCTCACTGATTCAATTTAGAGCGATGATTGAACAACAAAAAACTCACAAAGAAGTTCAATTTGAAATTACTCC
>CAJXUT010000017.1 GCA_913061365.1 uncultured Colwellia sp. | reverse complement strand
GGGCTCGGAGATGTGTATAAGAGACAGAATTATAGCGTTTTTTATGATTTAAGAGGTGCTGTAAATTACTTGTTTTTACCACCTTGGCTAATAATTTCACGTGCCATAAGATCTGCTATATAGCCTGTTGGTTTATTGTCTTTTGTCGCTTTAGCAAAAATAGTTAGCAATGTTTGATAGATTTCTTCCACTTTTTTAATGGATTCTTCTTTACAGTAATCTTCCTCAAAAGAGATATTAATAATACCACCCGCATTAATGACATAATCAGGCGCATAAAGAATATTATGCTCAACAAGGGCTTGATCATGACGAGGCTCGGCTAATTGGTTATTAGCACATCCTGCAATGATACCTGCCTTTAAACGTTTGATAGTGTCATCATTAATACTAGCACCAAGGGCACAAGGGGCGTAAACATCAACATCTTGATCAATGATTTCATCTAAACCGACAATAGTGGCATTAAGTTCTGTTGCTGCTTTATCAAGTGCTGTTTGATTGATGTCAGTTACAAATAATTTTGCACCTGCTTTATGTAAGTGTTCACATAAACCATAACCAACACTACCCAAGCCTTGTACAGCGACTTTAAGCCCTGTTAGATCTTCACGGTTCAGTTTATATTTAACTGCAGCTTTTAAACCTAAATAAGTGCCTAAAGCAGTAAATGGGCCGGGGTCACCACTTTTGTTTATAGTTCCTGTAACAAAGGGAGTGACTGTATTAGCAATAGCAATATCAGCAGTGGTTATATTGACATCTTCAGCACTTAAGTAACGTCCATTTAATGCGTTTAATGCCTCACCAAATGCTTCAAATAAAGCGGTTGATTTAATTTTTTTAGCATCGCCAATAATGACTGACTTTCCGCCTCCCATATTCAGACCTGCCATTGCATTTTTATATGTCATTCCCTTTGATAAACGTAATGCATCAACGAGTGCTTCTTCATCGCTAACATAGTCCCACATTCTACAACCGCCAACTGCTGGTCCTAGTTTACTGCTATGCACAGCAATAATAGCTTTAAGGCCTGATGCATCATCACTACAAAAAACAACTTGTTCGTGATCATCAAAATCGGGTAAATCAAAAAAAGACATACTGAAAATTCTCCACTTCTTTTACGAAGAGTTATACCAATTCCATTAAATTTATTCCCACCTCAGAGCTATGTCAGAAGAGTTATAACAAACAAAATTTGTGTCGGTATAGTCGTTCTATATCTAACAGATTTGTGAAGTTATTGCTTTTCTGACAAGCTCCCAAGGGTGAGTTTAAAAGGCTTACATACTGTGTTATTGATTTTGACAAGGGAATAACCATTCTCTTCAATCAATGCCTTGTCTCTAAGCCTTTTAATTCTCGCTGAGTGGGAAATAACTTAATGGACTTGGTATTATGTAATAATTAAGTAAACCTTAGCATTTCGTTTTTCTGTTAACTAGCCGATGGCTGGTAATTTAAAATAGATAAGATAGGTGAAAGTGTTCAGTTATAAGTACAGGGAAATAATGAAAAACATGAGTTTATTTGGATAGCTGTATTATAAGAACTATCCTAATAGAGGTAAATTTATCTTCTCTTTTTTCGGGTAACTTGAGTTAATCTTTGGGTAATTTTTTTATTATGTTCATGATCATTAACTTGATAAATTCTTACTTGGTTTCGACCATTATGCTTTGAGTAGTAAAGGGCATGATCGGCATTATTAATCATTTGGTTATATTCCACTATATCACTATTGTCTGTTAAACCAATGCTGACGGTTAGTGTTAAGTTTTCAACGATAGCGGAAAAATTGTATTCTTCTATTGTTGTTCTTATAAGTTCACAAAAAGCCAATGCTTGCTCTTTATCTGAAGAAATAAGTAAGGTAAATTCTTCTCCACCCCAACGAGCAAGTTTTACCTGTTGTGAACAGCGAGGTATTAATTCTAATAAGATTTTGGCAAAAGTTTGTATCACTTGATCGCCAATAATGTGTGAATACGTGTCGTTTACTGCTTTGAAGTGGTCAATATCAATAATAGCTAATGATAAAGAGTTAGCGTGTGCTTTTGCTGCTTTAAAGTCGTTATCACACCATTCATCAAATGCTCGTCTATTTGATAGCCCTGTTAATTGATCGTGCACGGCTTGAAAAGCAAATAATTCTGTTTGTTTTTGTAAATCTAACGTTTGTTTTGCCACTAAACGTTTCAATTTTTCTTCTCTTTTTTGAAGTACAATCATTCGATAGCGATAAAAAAGATAGAGTAAAGAAAGTAACAGAACAATAAAAAACAGCTTGAATAATGGTGTTTGCCAATAAAAAGAGGGGATGTTAAAGGATAAGATTGCTTCTTGTTCTTGCCATTTACCATTAGGATATTTGGCGCGCATTTTAAAAGTATAAGTACCCGGGCTTAAATTTGTATACTCGGTGTATGTTTGACTATTTTTGTTTATCCAACTTGTATCAAAACCAATAAGTTGCGTTTGATATTGAATGTTTTCTGACATGAGATAACCTAAACCAGCATAATGGATTGTGACACGTGAAGCGCCTGCTAGTAGGCTAACTTGATTTAGCGATTGATACTGTTCGTTAAGTGTTAAAGGGTAGTCTTGATCATCAACAATGAATTGCTCAATAAATACAGGGAGCTCTTTTTCTGCCATTCGTTGTAGTCGCTGATGTGTTACTTGACTGACACCCTTTGCAGTAGCAAACCATACGCTGCCGTCTTTATGCAATGTTGCTGCAGGTGTAGAACCACCATTGGCTTGTGAACTTAATAAGCCAGCACCTTCATCAAAAATCTCAAAATTAATTTTTTTGTTTTGATCTGCTAAGGCTAGATTAATTTGCTCTCGAGTCACTTTAATTATACCGCGGTTAGAGCTAAGCCAGAATGTGTCATTATTGTCGATAATAACTTGAAATAGCTTATCAATAGGCAGACCATTTTTTCGACTGATTGCTTTCATTTTATTGGTTTTTAGATCTATTTGAATTAGCCCTCGATCGGTTGCTAACCAGATAGCATTGCTTTCTACATTAAATCCAAAGGCATACTCAGCATTAAATTCTTCATGTAAACGATAGGTTTGTAACATACCACTTTGATACGAAACTATGCCTATACCAGTACCAATCCAAATTCTTCCATTGGAGTCTTCAGTGAGGGCCATAATAAAATTATCAGGTAAGCCTGTTTGCTTATTAAAATGCCTAACTTCACCATTTTTTGTAA
This sequence comes from uncultured Colwellia sp., assembly GCA_913061365.1. Classification (GTDB taxonomy): domain Bacteria; phylum Pseudomonadota; class Gammaproteobacteria; order Enterobacterales; family Alteromonadaceae; genus Colwellia. Next base: position 22,783 of record CAJXUT010000017.1, on the reverse strand, counting down.
TTTTAACTAGCCCTGATGAGGTACCAATCCAAGTGTTTTCTTTCGAGTCAAATAATAGTGATCTGATTTCATTACTAGGTAAACCTTGGTGTTTATCAAGAAAAGGCTGCATAACATTATCAACAACTTTATAAACACCACTATTGTATGTTCCAACTAATACTTGGTTATTTTTTCCCTGTGCTAGGCTTAAAACAGACTTTATAGAAGATGAGTTTTTCAAATAGTTTGTACTAGGTGAAATAGTGCTAATGTTTTTACCATGTAGCTTGTTTAATCCTTTGCTACTACCTATCCATAAACTGCCGTCACTATGTGATAAAACGGTTCGAATGTAATTACCGACTAAACCTTGGCTTGACGTTAATGTAATAAAAGGAGCTTCTCTTAAACGAAATAGGCCACTACTTGTACCAACCCAAATGCTTTCTTCTTTGTCTTGATAAAGTGAAGAAATACGGTTGTTAGGTAAGCCTTTGTTATCATCAAGTTTCTCTATACCATAATCACTTAAACGAAAAATACCGTGCTTTTGAGTGCCAAACCAAATGTCATTGTTTTTATCTTCAAGTAAGCTAGACACTTCTTCATTAGCTAAGCTAGGGTGAAGAAGAGTGAAGTAGCCTTGTTTAAAAATATATGCTCCTTGTTCTGTACCAACAATCAGTTCGTTATTGTGATTCAAAATCAATGAGTAAACAGGGGTGTTTGGTAAACCTAGGTGTCCGTCTATATGGCTAACAATAGTTTTGTTTTTTACGGAATATAAACCATTTTCTGTTGCTACCCATAAGGTGTTTTCAGCATCAATAAGTAGTTTAAATACCCTTAAATTATCAATAACTGTATCATCACGTTGAGTGACAATATCTCTATAAACCAACCCTTTTCCTTCGAGTGCTAGCCATATGTTTTTCTTATCATCAAAAATTGCATGATTGACCATAGTTGATGCACTAAATTGAGGTTGCCACTCACGATTTTTACGGATGGAGACACCACCTCTAGCGCCTGCAACGAGTAGTTCACCGTTAGCTGTTGGCGTTAAGTTTTTAACTGCTGAATCGGGTAATCCTGCTTTTGAACCACGGGTAAATAATTTAAATTCCCTGCCATTAAATCGGGCAAAGCCTTCCCATGTTGCTACCCACAAATAGCCATCACTCGTTTGAGTTAATGCATTAATGCCGTTATGGGGCAAACCATTACGGGTATTCCATGTTTGAGTGAAGTAATCATCTAATGGTAGCGGCTCTTTTTTTGAAGCATAACTAGAAAGAGGCAATAAAATACTGATTGTAATAAGTATATTTATTAGATGAGTAAATTTAAAAATCATATGGTTCAGCTAAAAAGGATCTTTTAAAATTTTATTAATTATCCACTGTCCATTATCAGCTTGTACCAGTGAAATCCGTTTGACGTCTTTTAGATGGCTATCTTGATAATACCCATCAAAATATAAGGTTATAGTTGCTTTGTGCTTAAACTGTTTCCTGATTTTTACACCACTGTCATCAGGTTTTATCTTAACTTTATCATAAGACATATTAAAAAGGTGGCGGCTAACAGCTTGTGATGATTTGTAATGTAATAGTAAACGCGCCAGTTTTTCATCGCATACGGAAGCTGCTTTTTTTACATCTTTTTCATTATAAAGGGCATCAAAGAAAGCTATCGCAACTAATTCAGGGTTGTTGATTTTGGTAATTTCTTCGTCGTCGCCACACGCAGAGAGTAGAAAAAGAGTAAATAAAATTAGGATGTTAACTTTAGTCATAACAAGGGTATTAGTGATTTAATTTTGTAAAGTTTTTTAAGCATAACTTAAATAGAGAAATAACAACACTTTCTTTTATATCTAAATAACAGGCAATAAAAAAGGTGCCTAAGCACCTTTTTAAAATTGATGTAATAAAAGTTAATTTATTGGATTAACTCTTTATCAGAGAAGCTGTCGCTAAATAAAGCGCTAGACAAGTAACGCTCAGCAGCGCTAGGTAAAATAGCTACAATTATTTTGCCTGAGTTTTCAGGAAGTTCAGCAAGACGCTTAGCTGCAACAACAGCTGCACCAGATGAAATACCTGCAAGAATACCTTCTTCTTTCATTAAGCGGTGAGACATCGCCATAGAGTCATCATTTGATACTTGTTCTACGCCATCAATTACACTTAAATCTAGGTTACCAGGAATAAAACCAGCACCAATACCTTGAATTTTATGTGGACCAGGTTGTAACTCTTTACCTGCTAGTTTTTGGCTAATAACAGGTGAGTCAGTTGGCTCAACAGCAATACTTTGTATTGCTTTGCCTTGTGTTAATTTTATATAACGACTTGTACCTGTAATTGTTCCACCAGTACCAACACCAGCAACAAAAATATCAACTTTACCATCGGTATCATTCCAAATTTCTGGTCCAGTCGTTTTTTCATGAATGGCAGGGTTTGCTGGGTTTTCAAACTGTCCTAAAAGTACGTATTTTTCAGGATTTGAATCTTTAATTTCTTGTGCTCTTGCAATCGCACCATTCATGCCTTTTGCACCATCAGTTAATTCAACTTTTGCACCAAGTGCAGAAAGCAATTTACGACGCTCTAAGCTCATAGTGCTAGGCATAGTTAAGGTAATGCCATACCCGCGAGCAGCAGCAACAAAAGCAAGGGCAATGCCGGTATTACCACTGGTTGGCTCAACAATTTCTTTGCCTGGTGATAAAAGACCTTTTTCTTCAGCATCCCAAACCATGTTAGCGCCAATACGGCACTTAACACTTGAACTTGGATTTCTTGCTTCTATTTTGGCATACACTGTTGCTGTAGGAGTGCCATCACTATTTTTACTAGCAATAACGCGGTTTAGTTTTACCAAAGGTGTATTACCAATGGAGGTTGAATTATCTTCAAATATATTAGACATGCTGAAATCCTATGGGCTATTTTGAACTCTCTTGAGTATACCTACTAAGATAGTCTCTTATTGCAAAAAAAGAAGTGATATTTTGTTATAACTTATATGCATTTATGGAATAGATAAATGCTTTTATAGTACTTTTTATAAAATAAAGTTTATAAAATAAAGTTTATAAAAAGTACTATAAATAACTATTAGACGTTTTTAAAGTTTTGATGCCTAGTTTTATTTCGCTACCAAAACTTTACCTTCTATACGCCTATTTATTTTATGGGCTTCAAATACGTCCGCCAAATCAAGTAACTGTTCTTCACCATAACCAATAGCAGAAAGGCGACTACCATCAATAGCATATCCATTCATTAGAATTCTCATAATTTCATTTGCACGCTTTTGTGATAGTTTTTTATTGTAAGCTGAACTACCTTGGCTAGAAGTATGCCCTTCAATGATTAATGATGTTTTTGGGTATTTCTTAAGAAAATTAGCAACTCGCTCAATTTTTGGAAAATATTCTTCTTGTACTGTATATTGATCATTTTCAAAATTCACTAATAATGAAATGGTAACAGTGCCTTCTTTTATCGGTTCCATCTTTGTATAAATAGTACAGCCATATTGATCTACTTTATTTCCTTTTGGTGAATTAGGACATTGATCATGCTTATCTAAAACTAAGTCATTATCCCCATCAAGTTTCATTTGCTCTAATGTGTTGAGATTTACTTCTGATAGTTTTTGTTTTACAGACGTTATCTCTCGTTCAATAGTGCTTTGTGTACCTTGTTCGGCATTGGCTAATTTCATTGTTGTTATAAATGTACAACTTGTAATAAGTAATACTCTAAAAAAGTTAGATGTATGCATAAGGGTGTCAGTTATTCCGTTGAATAAAAAATAATACCTAAATGACTGATAATTAATTTGGCATAATTAAAAGTATTTCAGATAGGGTTCTTAATATATGTGATTAACAAGTACTCAATTTTGTGAACGCTCTATATTTTATCTTTGTAACGTTAAGAACAGAGATGTTTTCTCATGCTCTTATTTGAAAACTTGTACACGTGGTGGGCATAATAGTGATTCAATTCAGTACTATAGTCAAATATTTAATGTGTACTCTTGTTCAAGAACAGTTCTTTAAGTATTTAGTTAATACTCTTTAATTTGTCAGGCTCGCTTTCGTTTATTGACCTAAAATAGATAAACTTAAATATTATTGTAAAGTTTTAGTAAAAATATTGTTTATCAGAGATATCTTTATTAGTATGTTGCCTTTCAATATTTATCATTGAATTAAAATAGTTTATTTTTAGTAAGTTATGATGGATTTCTCTTGTTATGAATGCATTAAAATTTATTTGAAAAAGATAGATTAATCGAGTTCATAATTAAAAATTATAATTGTTTAATTGTAATTAACTAAACATAGGATATGTGACATTGTATTTTTCAAAAGCTTTCAAGCTAAAAAGTCTGTCTTTAATTTTTTGTTTTTCTGCCTCTAATGTACAAGCACTAACGGTAGAAGAAGGTATTAAGCAAGTACTTTCAACTCATCCCGTTGTGCAAGAAAGGTTAAAAAATTATCGAGCAACGGTACAAGATCTAAGCATTGCAGATTCAGCATACTTTCCTAAATTAGATCTCGTTTCTACTGTTGGCCGCGCTAGAACTAAGTCTCGTATTACCGCATTTAATACCGAAGATTATAACTTTTATGAAAACTCATTAATTTTTACTCAAAATTTATTCGCCGGATTTAGCACTACAAATCAGGTCGACTTTCAACATCAACGCATTTTAGCTGCCGCTAATAATTATATTGAAAAATCAAATGATGTTGCTTTAAATTTGGTTAATGTTTATATCCAGGTGTTATTTAATCAAGAATTACTCGTGACATCGAAAGAGAATATTGAAAATAATCAGCAAATATTTGAGAAAGTTGAAGTGCTTTATGAAAATGGTCAAACGACTCTTTCTGAAGTAGAAAAAATACAATCCTCATTGGCATTAGCTCAAAGTAATTATGTTGTGCAAGAAAACAATTTAATGGATGCTCGCTTTAATTTACAGCGTGTATTGGGGTATTTACCGCAAGTAGAATCATTATCTAAACCTATTTTTGATACAGAACTGCCTGAAACACTTAAGCAAGCAGCGAATATAGCCATTCTACATAATCCTTCAATATTGACGAGTAATCATAACGTTAATGCTGCTCATTTACTGCATAAAGAACGTAAGCACAGTTACTATCCTCAAGTAGATTTTCAATTAAGTCACAACTTGAATGATAACAGTAATACTTATGGTGATCTTTATGGAGGAAAAGTTAATGAAACACGTGCTGGTATCACCTTAACTTGGAATTTATATACAGGGGGAGCTGATAGAGCAAAAGTTCAGCAACAAGTCAGTGCTATTAATCAAGAATATCAAATTCGTGATGAACTACGTCGTCAAGTTGTTGAAAGTTTAGAGTTAAGTTGGTCAGCTTATATCATGTTAGATAAGCAATTATCTTTACTCCATAAATATCGTGACTTTAGTCGCTCAACATTAGAGCACTATGAAGAAGAATATGATTTTGGTCGAAGAACCTTGCTTGATTTACTTGCTGCGCAAAATGACTTTATTGGTGCTAAAAATGAAATAATCACCGCACAATATAATCATTTATTTGCAAAGTATCGAATTCATGACGCTATGGGAACTATGCTAGTTGCTGTATTAGGTGATGATGATTCATATCTTAAAAAAGTGGGACTGGATAGAAATAATACCGACGTAGAAGAAGAGCTAGACTCATTACCTCAAGAAGTCCCTGAAACGTTTATGGATTATTCTACCAATTGGATTAATACCAAGAAATAATGAGTTGTGCATTTACTCATCTGGAATGTTATTTTATTTGAGTAAATACAGTTTTGGACTATAAAATGCATGAAATAAAAATGCCATTCACCCCCCATTAAATAGCAGTATAGATGACAAATAGTAATATACCTTCGGTTGAAATAGATAGTTTGTTAAGTATACTTTTACTTTTTTGTAAAACGTATCATCAATCGACTTCGGCAGAGTATCTTACTGAAGGGTTGCCTGTTGATCCATCAGGTGCAGCGCAGTTATTTTCAATAGATAAAGCGAAAGGTTTATTTTCACGAGCAGCAGCTAGAGCTGGTTTATCATCGAGCTTAATTGAACGTCCATTAGACAAAATATCACCATTACAGTTACCTATCGTTTTACTGTTAAAAAATCAGCAAACCTGTATTCTCGATTCATTTTCTGCAGATAGAAAACAAGCTAAGGTAATAATCTCTGCTGACGATGCTAATGAGCAGTGGGTTGATACAGATGTTCTGGCTTCACAATATTTAGGCTTTGCTTTTTTACTGAAGAAAAAATACGTTCATGATAAAGCTGAAGTACGCACATTAAATCTTGAAAAAAAACATTGGTTTTGGAGTAGCTTACGTTACTCAAAGTCACTGTATCAGGATGTTTTTTCAGCTTCATTACTCATCAACCTATTTGTATTAGCCACGCCGTTATTTACGATGAACGTTTATGATAGGGTGATACCTAATAATGCGATGGAGACGTTGCATGTTTTTGCTATCGGTGTTTTGCTTGTCTATTTATTAGATGTATTCCTTAAATTCACTCGAACAAACTTGCTTGAAAAAGCGGCTAAAAAAAGTGATGTCATCATTTCTTCAATTCTTTTTGAAAAAGTGCTTGGGCTAAAAATGGCTGACGTCCCAAAATCTGTAGGCTCTTTTGCAAGTAGCCTTAAAGACTTTGATTCAATTCGTTCTTTTCTAACCAATTCAACAATGACAGCGCTGATTGATTTACCTTTTGCAATACTTTTTATCGCTGTTATTTTTTATATTGGTGGTATTATTGCTCTAGTACCGCTGACAATAATGCTATTGATTTTAATTTTTGCCCTAATGAAACGTAAAGCATTATATGAGCAAATAGCGAGTAGTCATGAAGCCGCAGCAAGAAAAAACTCAATATTAATCGAAACATTACAAAATATTGAAACCATTAAAACGCAAGTAAAAGAAGGAAATACGCAGTGGCTTTGGGAAGAAGCATGTGGAGAAATAGCTAACAAGGGTTTAAAAACTCGTGAAATGACAGCATCAATAACCACTATTACTTCATTTTTAGTGCAGTTAAATACTGTGTTTGTCATCATTATTGGTGTTTATTTAATTCAAGATCTAGCACTTACGATGGGTGGCTTAATTGCCACAATGATTTTGTCCTCTCGTTGTGTTGCTCCTATGGGGCAAGCCGCTACATTAATTAGTAACTATGAAGATGCTAAGGCCTCTTTTAATTTACTTGATAATTTAATGACACAACCGTCAGAGAGAAGTAATGAAAAAGCTTTTATTAAGCTTGATAAAATCAGCGGAAAAATAGAATTTAAAGATGTTACCTTTACCTACCCAGATGCAGAAACCCCCGCATTAAAAAATGTGTCTTTTATCATCGAAGCAGGGGAAAGAGTTGCTATTATTGGTCGAATAGGTTCTGGAAAAAGCACCATTGAAAAATTAATACTTAAATTATATGAGCCAGATGAAGGCAGTATATTTATTGACGGACTCGATATAAATCAACTTGATCCTGCACAGTTAAGACAAAATACTGGTTATGTTGCACAAGATATTCAACTGTTTAAAGGTACGTTAAAAGATAATATCCTCGGGCGTTTAACCCATATAACCGATCAACAATTATTGGATACTGCTCAATTGAGTGGTGTTGCCGAGTTTGCTCATCGACACCCTAAAGGTTATCAAATGCCAATTGAGGAACGTGGTTTAGGGCTATCCGGTGGTCAACGGCAATGTGTTGGTATTGCCAGAGCTTTTTTACTGAATCCTCCTATTATGCTTCTTGACGAACCAAGTAGTAACTTGGATCAATCGAGTGAATCTGAATTAATAACTAAACTCAAAAGCAATTTAACAGATAAAACAACTTTATTAATTACTCATAAGTTAAATTTATTAACTTTAGTTGAAAAGGTTATTGTAATTAAAGAGGGGCAAGTTTATCTCAGTGGGGATAAGACACAGGTATTAAACCATTTATCTAATCCACAGCATGCTACGGCTAAAGAGGGTGATAATGCTTAATATCAAAAATACCCTCACCAAGAATAAGCTAAAAGATCAACAAAATAGTCATGCTATTAGCGATGCTGATTTAGCTTATATGCATAGTCTGAGTGAAGCTGTTCTTGAACACCAACCTCAACGTGTTCGTCGAGTTTTAGTCTTTTGGATTATAACCGTTTTTCTATTTATTCTTTGGTCTACTTTTGCTGAAATTGATGAAATAGCAAGAGGTCCGGGTAAAATTGTTCCTAGTGGTGAAAACCAAATATTACAAAACCTTGAAGGGGGCATTATTGATGAAGTGCTTGTTAATAAAGGTGACGTGGTAACAGCAGGACAAGTGTTACTTAAGCTGACTAACCAAAAAACTGCTTCTTTATTTGAAGGTCAAACTATTAAAAATATGGAGTTGCAAGCAAAATTATTGCGACTTAATGCGCAAACTAATAATTATGACTTTATTATACCGAGCGATATACCAGAAATATCATTACCACTTTTTGAGCGAGAAAAAAGCTTATACTTAACCAATGTAAGTCAGTTTGATACGCAGCAGCAAGTTTTACAGCAAAAATTAAATCAACGAAAGCATGAGCTTAATGAAGTAAAAGTACATATTAAGCATTTTAGTTCTGCACTGGAATTGATTAAAGAAGAAGTAAGAATCACAGAACCTGTTGTACTAAAAGGTGTAAAGCCTAAAGTAGAGTTTATTAAGCTAAAGCGTGAACAAAATACAATTGAAGAGCGTTACTACTCAGCAAAAATATCTATCCCACGATTAGAAGCGGCAATTAACGAAGCAGAAAATAATTTAGCAGCTTTAGAATATCAATCACAAAGTAAACTTAAACAAGAAATCAATGAAGTCACGGCAGAATTAGAGCGAATAATTGCAAGCAATAAAGCGCTAACTGATGAAACTCAACGCTCCTTTGTTCGCTCTCCAAGTAATGGAATTATTCAATCAATTTTTGTACACACAATTGGTGGTGTAGTTAAGCCCGGTGATAATCTTATCGAACTAGTTCCTAGTGATGATGTGCTTTGGGTCGAAGTAAAGCTAAAACCAGCCGACATCGCTTTTATTTATCCAGGACAAAAAGCTATCGTCAAGTTTACGGCATATGACTTTTCAATTTACGGCGGGTTGGCTGGAGAAGTTGTTAAAATAAGTGCTGATACTAAAACTGATCGCCAAGAGAACACGTTCTACACCGTGCATATAAAAACAAAACAGAGCTTTTTAGGTAATAGTGAATCCCCATTAAAAATAATACCTGGTATGACTACCAGTGTTGATATTATTACGGGAAAAAAGACAGTTCTAGATTACATTTTAAAACCTATTCTAAGAGCTACTTACTACACGTTCAGTGAACGTTAATTACGAATATTAAAAAATTTCAACACAGTATATGGCTATAGAAAATGTCATATCACTACAGTAGATAAAAGGATTACCATGAATAAAATTATTGGCTATGTTAAAGAAATTATCGGCAATTTCAATGCAACGAATAATCTTGATGGTAGTTCAAGGGAGCTAGAACTCAATGATCCTATATACGAGGGTGATTTTGTTGAAGGTCTAGATGAAGACGGAAAAATTATAATTGGTTTTCAGGACAATTTAGAAGAGATTTTCCTTGCTGGTAATGATGGACTATTGTTTGATGCTGCGCTGTTAGATGCCAAGTTTGATATGACAGATATTGATATTGAAGGTATCGAAGAGGAAAATGAAGACGACTCAGATGAAGCTGATGAGGATGACGAAGAAGCACCTTCAGCAGGTGAAGAAGACTTAAAAGATGGAGAAGGTGATACGGGTGGCATTGCAGCTCGTACAGGTGGTGCTACAGATGTTAACTCTGAGCTAAGCACCGCTACTTTTGTCCGCCAAGAACCAGAGCCACTGCAAGATGGCAATGAAAAAATAGAAAGTCATGGCTCTTTTTCTATATCACAACCAACAATCATAACTTCATCAGATAATGCAACGTTTACCCCAACAGAGCCGATTGTTGAGCCCGTAGTTCCTCCGGTTATAATAACTCCTCCACCACCAGTAATAGTACTACCTCCAGCACCTACACAGGTAGAGCCTCCTAAGCTAATTGATGATGTTCCTGAAGCTGTTGAAGACTTTAATAGTATCGCTGAAGACAGTCAGTCAAACACTATTGCTGGAAATGTTTTTGATAATGATGATATCGGCCTTAATATTCCTGATTTCCCTGTTACCGCCATTAATGGTGTTGAGGTGGGAAATGAAATAGAAGGAGAATATGGCACCATTATTCTTAATCAAGATGGCAGCTACACTTATCAGCTATTTAATGATGACTTAGTGGTACAAGAATTGACTGCTGGTGAATCTTTAACAGATATTTTCACCTATACCATTACCGATCTTGATGGGGATTCTGCGACATCAACCTTAACTATTAGTATTGATGGAACTGACGATGGCGTTAGTTTAACTCTTCCTGATAATCTTGGTGGGCTAGGTGGTAGTGAAGAGCAAGTTTTTGAATCATCTTTAGCTGACGGTAGTACGCCAAATGACGGTAATATTGTTAATAGTCATTTTAGTCTAGTCGCTCTAGATGGCCTCCAAACCTTGGTTGTAGCGGGCGTAAGCGTTGATGTTGCTGACTTAGAAAACAGCACAGCATCACCTATTGCCATCACAACCACAGCTGGCACGATTGTGCTTAATGGTTATGATATGGCAGCTGATGGCACCATTACAGTAGATTACACCTACACCTTAACCGACAATCAAGATCACAGCGTCGGTACGGTCAATGATGATATCACTATTGAAGTGATTGATACCGATGGCGACAGTACTAGTGATGTTTTAAATATCAGTATTGTCGATGATGTGCCGACTGTATTAAGTGATAGTAATACCATTAATGAAGACAGCCTCAGTGTGACTGGTGATGTCTTTACTAACGATACTTTGGGAGCGGATCAAACCGCTACGCCAATCACCGGTATTGCATCGGGTAGTGGCACCAGTGATGTGGTGGGGCAACTCAATACTAGCGTGAGTGGTAACTATGGCGCGGTGGTATTACAAGCCGATGGCAGTTATGTCTACTCACTTGATAACACCAACTTAGCAGTACAAGGTTTAACGGCAGGGGAGTCACTAACCGACACCTTTACGTATACCCTCACCGACAGTGATGGCGATACGGCCACCACCACCTTAACCCTTACCATTGACGGGACAGATGATGGGGTAAGCCTCATTATTCCAGGTAATGTAGGCCCTGCCGGTGGTGATGAAGAGCAAGTCTTGGAGTCAGGCCTCACTGATGGTAGTACGCCAAATAATGACGATGTGGTGAACAGTAGCTTTAGCATCACGGCATTGGATGGTTTAGACTCACTTCGTGTCAATGGCACGGATATTAACGCAGCGGCATTAGCAAATAGCGCCACAACACCGGTCACCATTACCACCACCATTGGCGCACTGGTCGTTAATGGCTACGTGATGGCAGCTGATGGCAGCATCACGGTGGATTACACCTACACCTTAACCGACAATCAAGATCACAGCGCCGGTACGGTGAATGATGATATCACTATCGAGGTGATTGATACCGATGGTGACAGTACCAGTGATGTTTTAAATATCAGTATTGTCGATGATGTGCCAACGGTGTTGGCGGACAGTAATACTATCAATGAAGACAGCATCAGTGTGACTGGCGATGTCTTCACTAATGATACCTTGGGCGCTGACCAGACATCTACGCCGATCACCGGTGTTGCCTTTGGCAGCAGTGGCAGTGATGTGTCAGGGCAAATCAATACCAGTGTAAATGGTAACTATGGCGCGATAGTACTACAAGCGGATGGCAGTTATGTCTACTCACTTGATAACACCAACTTAGCAGTACAAACCTTAACTACAGGTGAATCGTTAACTGAAACCTTTACGTATACCCTCACCGACAGTGACGGTGATACCGCGACGACAACCTTAACCCTTACCATTGACGGGACAGATGATGGGGTGAGCCTCATTATTCCAGATAATGTAGGCCCGGCCGGTGGTGATGAAGAGCAAGTGCTTGAGTCTGGCTTAGCTGATGGTAGCTCGCCGAATGATGATGATATTCTCAACAGCAGCTTTACGCTAACGGCCTTAGATGGTCTAGCCTCACTTCGTGTCAATGGCACAGATATTAGCGCCGCGGCATTAGCAAACAGCGCCACAACACCGGTCACCATTACCACCACCATTGGTACCCTAGTCATTAATGGCTACGCGATGGCAGCTGATGGCAGCATTACCGTGGATTACACCTATACGTTATCGGACAATCAAGATCACAGTAGTAGCACGGTGAATGATGACTTTACGCTAGTGGTTACGGATACTGATGGTGACATGATTACTGATGTACTTAACATCAGTATTGTCGATGATGTGCCGACTGTCCTAAGTGACAGCAATAGCATTAATGAAGACAGTGTCAGTGTGACTGGCGATGTTTTTACCAATGATACCTTGGGAGCAGATCAAACTGCTACGCCGATCACCGGTGTTGCCTTTGGTAGCACGACCAGTGATGTGGTGGGACAACTCAATACTAGCGTGAGTGGTAACTATGGCGCGGTAGTGCTACAAGCCGATGGCAGTTATGTCTACACTGTGGATAACACCAACTTAGCAGTACAAGGCTTAACGGCAGGGGAGTCATTAACCGACACCTTTACGTATACCCTCACCGACAGTGATGGCGATACGGCGACGACGACCTTAATCATTACTATTGACGGGACGGATGATGGGGTGAGCCTCATTATTCCAGATAATGAGGGCCCTGCTGGTGGTGATGAAGAGCAAGTGCTTGAGTCTGGCTTAGCTGATGGTAGCTCGCCAAATGATGATGACATACTTAACAGTAGTTTTACCCTCACTGCGTTAGATGGGCTGCAAACCTTGGTTGTGGTGGGCACAAATATTGATGTCACTGATTTAGAAAATAGCACCATGTCACCGATTGCTATCACCACCACCGCAGGCACGATTGTGCTTAATGGTTATGATATGGCAGCTGATGGCACCATCACGGTGGATTACCGTTATACTTTAACGGGCAATCAAGATCACAGTGCCGATACTGTCAGTGATGATATCACTATCGAAGTGATTGATACCGATGGTGATACCACAAGCGATGTCTTAAATATTAATATTGTTGATGATGAGCCCGCTGCATTGATGGATAGTAATACCATCAATGAAGACAGTGCGAGTGTCAGTGGTGATGTCTTCACTAACGATACCTTGGGTGCTGACCAGACATCTACACCGATCACCGGTGTTGCATTTGGCAACAGTGGCAGTGATGTGTCAGGGCAAATCAATACCAGCGTGAGTGGTAATTATGGCACTATCATATTGCAAGCCGATGGCAGTTATGTCTACGCTCTGGATAACACGAACTTAGCGGTACAAACCTTAACTACAGGTGAGTCGTTAACCGACACCTTTACGTACACCCTCACCGACAGTGACGGTGACACGGTCACTACCACTTTAACCCTTACCATTGACGGTGTTGATGATGGGGTGAGTCTTATCATTCCTGATAATGTAGGCCCAGCAGGCGGTGATGAAGAACAGGTGCTTGAGTCTGGTTTAGTCGATGGCAGTTCACCAAATGATGACGACATACTTAACAGTAGCTTTAGCATCACGGCATTGGATGGTTTAGCTTCTATTAACTTAAATGGCACGGTCATTAGTGCTGCGGCATTAGTAAACAGCGCCACATCACCGATTACCATTACCACCACCATTGGCACCTTGGTCGTTAATGGCTACGCTATGGCGGCTGATGGCACCATTACCGTGGATTACACTTATACGTTAACGGACAATCAAGATCACAGTAGTAGCACGGTGAATGATGATATCACGCTGATTATTACGGATACTGATGGCGACAATAGCAGTGATGTACTTAACATCAGCATTGTTGATGATGTGCCTACCGCCAATGATGATATTACGCGCACGTTAAGTGAGGGCGGTAATTCGATTTCAGGTAACGTGATTGATAATACAACGGATGATAATGGTGATGATGTATTAAGCGCCGATAGAGCGACTGAAATTACTGCTTTTACCTACACTAATGAAGCCGGCAATGTTGTTGCGGGGACATTAGGCGTCGCCCTTGATAGCCAGTATGGCACATTAACCGTTAATGCTAATGGCAGCTGGACATACACCTCAGATACGACGGAAGATCATAGCGCTTCAGAATCATTAACAGAGTCATTTACTTACACATTAAGTGATAGTGATGGTGACTCTGATACCGCGACGCAGAGTCTTACCGTAACGGATGGGGTTATAACGATTAATAACCCTGATGTTTACGTCTATGAAGGTAGTTCGGCTGTTACTTTTGATGGCAGCGCTAATTATGATAAATCACAAGGAAATAGCGCTCAAGATACAACAAGCACGCTTACACATAAATTAGATTTTACTACCGGTGGTGATCTTGCCGATATTGTTTCTTTTACCTTCAACGGAAGCACTGAAACTATTGCTTCTGGTAGCTCTGCTACTATCGTTGATGCGAATAAAGGCACATTAACGGTTCACTCTGATGGCACTTGGAGTTATATACCGCCAGTGACATTCGTGCATGACCCAGCAGATGGCGTAAACAACTTTGTCACGACGTTTACTTATAAAGTGAATGATACTGATGGTGATGAAGCTACGGGCAGTCAAACGATACGCGTTGATGATACGTTACCTATTGTACAGTCTGCTACAAATACCAGCCTAGACGAAGAAAACTTAGCCGACGGCAGTAATACCAATTTAGTTGCGTTAACACAAACCGGCACCATCAGTGCAACACAAAAAAGTGGCGCAATAGAGATCACTTTTTCTGATACGCAGGCCGCCTTAGATACGTTGATAACGAATGGCCTCTCTTCAAGTGATAACGGGATAACTTACAGTGTTAGTGGTGATGGGTATACCTTAACGGCCAGTGCGAATATTAGTGGCGTTGATACCAATATCTTTATCGTTACTATCACGAACCCAACAGACGTCAGTACAGTGGGTTATGAAGTACAATTACTAAGACAGCTTGACCATGAGTCAGCGGTAGTCGTTGGTGATGATATTGTCATGAATTTGGCCATTAATATTACCGATGATGATGGTGATATTGATAGCACAACCTTTAACGTTACTATTGTTGATGATGAGCCTACTGCCAATGATGATATTACCCGTACGTTAAGTGAGGGCGGTAATTCGATTTCGGGTAACGTGATTGATAATACGACGGATAATAATGGTGACGATGTATTAAGCGCCGATAGTGCGACTGAAATCACTGCCTTTACCTACACTAATGAAGCCGGCAATGTTGTTGCGGGGACATTAGGTGTTGCTGTTGATAGCGAATATGGCACATTAACCGTTAATGCTAATGGCAGTTGGACATATACCTCTGATGCGACAGAAAATCATAGCGCTTCAGAATCATTAACGGAGTCATTTACTTACACATTAAGTGATAGTGATGGTGACTCTGATACCGCGACGCAGAGTCTTACTGTAACGGATGGGACTAATCCAAGTATTGATAATACAAACAATGCGACAGTTATTGTCTATGAAGGTAGCTCAGCAGTTACTTTTGATGGCACCAATAATTATGATAAATCTCAAAGTAACAGTGCGCAAGGTACAACAAGCACGCTCACACATAAATTGGACTTTACTGCTGGCAACGATAACGCAGGTATAGTTTCGTTTACGTTTGATGGTACTACGCAAGTTATCGCTATCGGCAGTTCTGCTACGATAGCTGATAATGATAAAGGCACGCTAACGGTTCATTATGATGGCACTTGGAGTTATACGCCACCAGCGACATATTTGCATGTCGATGCCAATGGCGTAAACAACTTTGCAACGACGTTTACCTATGAAGTCAGTGATACTGATGGTGATGAGGTAACAACAGGCAGTCAAAGCATACAGGTTGATGATACGTTACCAGTTTTAGACTCAACAACTAATACAAGTATAAATGAAGCAAACTTAGCATCTGGGAGTAATCCTATTGTATCTGAGGTGACGAAAACAGAAGATATTGGTGTGACACAGGAAAGCGGTGCAATAGATATCACTTTCTCTGATACGCAGACAGCCCTAGATACGTTGATAACGAATGGCTTATCTTCAAGTAGTAATGATATTAGTTATAATATTAGTGGTGATGGTCATACCTTAACAGCGAGTGCAACTATTGATGCCGTAGTCACAAGTATATTTGTTGTAACGATTACTGATCCTACCGATGCGAGTGAAGTGGCTTATGAAGTTGAATTATTAAGACAGCTTGATCATGAGTTAGCAGTGGTCGTTGGTGATGATATTGTCATGAATTTAGCCATTAATATTGCCGATGATGATGGTGATAAAGATGGCGCAACATTTACTGTTACTATTGTGGATGATGCACCACCAGCAAATATAGCTATGACTGTTAATGAAGATAGTACTTCGGGCATTGCAGAAAATACAATTACTACTCATGCTGATGCTACACAAGCCAATACTGTTATTAGTACGGGCGCTGCTTTCGGTAGTGCAGTGATTAACCTCGATGGAACGTTAACCTATGTTCCTGATGGCAATTTCAGTGGTGAAGATACGCTTGTTTATACAACAACATTAGATGATGGTAACACCTTTACTACAACTGTTACGGTAACGGTAACCCCTATTGCCGACGCACCAACAGCTCTTGTAGATAGTAATGCAATAGTAACAGAAGAAGATACTGTAATTGCATTAGGTTTAAATGCACCAACACAACCTGATAGTACCGATGCTAGTCACCCAGCAGTTGATGATATGGATAATCCAGAGCTATATGGTGTTATTACCTTAACAGGCATTCCTAACGGTGCCATGTTAAATACAACTCCGGTTCATACTGCGGATGGCTCACCAATTACTATTGTGCTGAGTGATGGTGATCATGTCACAGGAACGACAGGTGACCTAACAATGACGGTTGCAGAATATGAGAGTATGCAAATCACTCCACCATTGGATAGTCATGCTAATATTTCGATTACAGTGAGTGTTAGCAGTTATGAAGTAGATAATAACGGCGATATTATTTCGGGAGTTTCCCCTGCACCAGCAACAGCAACCGTTGCTATTGATGTACAAGCGGTTACCGATACAGTTTCCCTAACCTATACCGATAATACAACAGCTAAATCAATTACTATTGATGAAGATACTTCTTTTGATTTAAGTGCATTATTGGATGAGAGTTTTGGCGATAATTCTGATCTTTCAGAAACCTTTACTTATGAATTATCAAATGTACCCGTTGGCACTATTGTAACCATTGACGGAACGCCAGAAACGGTAACATCAAGTGGTATTGTGTCCGTGTCTTTTACAGGCGCAACAACGCCGACTATCAGTATATCGCCACTGAAAGACTTTAGTGGTGATATACCTTCGATAACAATTACCTTAAAGGCGATTGATAGTGATGATGATTCTACGGATGCGGCACCACTTATATCCCAAGAGAGTTCATCTGTAACATTAAACCTATATGTTAATCCTATTGCTAACGATGTTGCACTTAGCTCACCTGCAGCTGAACCTGAAGATACACCTGTTGCTTTCTTAACTAATTTAACAATTACTGATGTTAGCAATGATGGCGATGCAAATGATGGTGATACCAATGGCAATGATCGTATTACCGAAATTACTATTGGCAATTTAGATGCTGGTTTTGAGCTAACCACTGCTGATGGCACTAATATATATACAGCAATGGGTGATGATAGTACTTATACATTAACTATTGGAAATACAACAAACCTTGCTACCAATACGTTTACTATAGAAGATGCCACGGGCATTTTACTTGACAGTCATCAGGCGCATAGTAGTGCAGATATCTCATTAGATATCACTATAAAAGCAATTGATTCTCAATCGGTTAATGGCAGTGTGGTTAATTCTGCAGAGTCAACAACAGAATTTACTGCGGCAAATGGTAATCCACTTACCATTGAAGTCACAGCTGTTAGCGAAACAAAATTAACTAACACTGATGATGCAAATGGTAATGACGTGACTAGCCAAGGTAGCCATACTTATATGGCACATGCGGATGAAGATACTTGGATCGATCTTAATGCACTTGATAGTGGCTTTGCATTATCAGCAAGTAACGAAGATGATGAAAACACAGGTATCGATGGTGCTTCAGAAGTAACAATGATAAACCTTTCTAATGTGGCAGTGGGCTCAATGTTTACTGTTGATGGAGGCACAACGGTATTAACAGTAACTGATAGTGCAGCAGGTATTGATATCCCTCTTGCTAACTTAGGCACATTAGAGTTTATGCCGGTAGCACAGTTTAGTGGCACAGTAACTATACACATGGCAGTAAAAACAACTGACTATGATGAAGATGATAATGCAGCAAGTACTACCGTAACTTCTGCTCCTGATATTTTAATATTAGAAATTGATCCTGTAGCAGATAACGTGACTTTAGCGATTAAACAAGCTTCAGGTAATGAAGATGATGGGCGTAGTGCTGGCAACAACACCAGTAATTCTGCTGATGCAACCACGATAAATGATGCAGCTAATGGTATTGCTTTAGATATAACTACTACCAGTGATGACACTGATGACAGTGAAACCTTTGTTGTAACAATCAGCGATATTCCTGATGGCGGAGAGATTTATTACAATGGCACACTTATGCATAGTGCTAGTGGTGTTGATACAAATGTAAGTGATGGAGTCTCAAGTGCAATAACCGCAATTAATGATGCGGGGGCAACTTGGTCACTCAAAATTGAAAATTTTGATAGTAATGCCACGTTAACTTTCATTCCTACACATAATGATAACAGCGATCATACTTTAAGTGTTTCTGCTTATACCGTGGATGGTGCCGACGACTCTATATCATCAGCACAAACGCTCGCTATTGATGTTAATGTTAAAGGGGTAGCTGATATTCCAGGTAACACTGAACTTAATCAATTTGATGCTGATGGTAACATTGACGCGGGAGGTGACTTTAATTACGTCACGTCAGAGGCAACACTTGATAGCGGAACTAATCAGTTTGCTTTTCAAGAGGTTTATCAATCGGCCAACACCCTAGACTCGTATGATGCAGACGGTTCAGAATCATTAACAATGATTATTACAGGATTAGATAGTCAATTTAGTATTGAAAATGCGACGTTCATGGGAGGAACAGGAGCAGATAGACAATGGATCTTTAATGTTGATGATATTGCCAATATTGAAGTGAACTCTCCTGTAAACTTTAGTGGTGAAGTTGATTTAACGGTAAGATATATCACTACAGAAAGTGATGGAGATAATGCAACATTTCCTGCTGAAAGTATAAAAATATTGGTAACACCAAGTGCAGAAGCAAGTATCAATAGCAGCAAAACAGTCGATGAAGATCAGTTAACGTTACTTGATTTCAGTATTAATTATCAGAATGACGATTCAGATGAAACTATTGATGCTATTTATATAAAGAAAGATGACGTTGATAACGGTGATTTTACTTTGTATTTAGGGGCTAGCACAGCTGTAACACTTG
This sequence comes from uncultured Colwellia sp., assembly GCA_913061365.1. GTDB lineage: Bacteria > Pseudomonadota > Gammaproteobacteria > Enterobacterales > Alteromonadaceae > Colwellia. The sequence goes on along the minus strand of CAJXUT010000017.1, from coordinate 3,000 downwards.
ATGCTGCGGTAGGAGTTAATGCTAATGTCAGTCTAATCAGCATCGGTGGAAGTGACTACTATCAATTAACTAATAATACCTTTAATAGTGTTTACGCACTTGGCGATGCTGACTCCAGTGGTAGTAATACATTTGAAGTAAAATATGATATTAAAGACACGGCTGGAACAGTAGAAAATACGCTCAATGGTACAGTGAACTATAACCTCACGGTAAATGCTATTACTGATGATATTGATGTAAGTTTAATTTCAATTGACGGCGGCACTGGCGCCACAGTATCAGGAACTACAGTTACCGTAACCGATAATACTACAATTACAGTGGATGTGAAGGTTATTGGCCAAGATGACGCTACAGAAGCAAACGGGATTGATAGCGATGGCTCAGAGCAAGTCACAAGGTTTGTAATTGAGAATGTATCTCAGGGTATGACGGTTGTTGGTGGTATTTATTCTGGGGATATTTTTAATGAAAGTACTGGTCAGTATGATAATTCAGGTATTTGGTATATTGAATTAAGTAACAATGAGTTGATACTAGATAGTGATGGTATTAATCGTTCAATTAACTTCAATATAGATGGTGATCCGAGTAGTTTTGATACCAGTACTATTAAGATAACCGCCTTTAACGAAGATAATGGTAATGGTGTGTTACAAAATGATTTTACTACTCTAACAATTATTAAAGATGATACTTACAGCGGCGTCAATCAAACAGGAACACCTGCAACAATTGATGAATTCTCAGTCAAAGCTATCACTATATTAGAAGATAGCTCGTTTACATTGGATCAAGCAATCACTGCAACAATTACAGGCTCTAGTGATTTTGCTATTGTTATCACAGATGTACTGACAGGCAGCACAGTAAACGGAGCACAAAAGCAAGGAGATAGCTGGGTTATCTCTGGAAGTGGAGACTCTGCGGCAATATTAGTTGCAATGCAAGCCGTCACCATTACGCCACCAGAAAACTACAACAGTTTTGATAGTGTAGATTCTGATACCTTTACGTTTAATGCGACAATAACAACACTGGATGCCGCATCTCAAAATAACAGCAGTTTATCCTTTGAAAAACCTGTTTACCCATTAACAGATGATTTAACTATTGCTGTTGCTCAAGATGGAACAACGCCAGAGAATACGGCTCAAGCATTTACTATTTCACTAAGTAACCCAGCAGATGGCAATAATACTTCTATTATTGACGGTAAACTTTATATCAAAGTTACTGAAGACTATACCGACACTGGCTCTGCAACAGGTACGCTAACTGATGGCAATGGTAATACTTTAACGGTTGAAAGTCTCAATGCGGGTAATAATTCAGCGGGCTTAATAGGTGATTATTATGTGATATCGGGTGTTAGTTACCAAGATGTTTTAGATTTTGAGTATATACCAGGAGAAGATCGTCAAGGCAGTGTTGATGTTGAAGTCTACATACAAAATCAAGAGGCCGATGGTTGGGATAGCGCTCATCCTAACGGTGATACCGCAATTAATCTTTCATCTCAACAATTTTCATTTGATGTAACACCAGTGATTGAGGGAAGTTCTATTGTTGCAAATAATGTATCAGGTACTGAAGATGATATGGTTGCAGGTGGCACTAATTGGGTCGAGTTAGATCTAAGCTTGATGCAAAATGATCTCTCGGAAAGTCTAGTTACAGCTTTATTAGATAACATCCCTGTTGGTTTCCTTGTTTATTATCAGGATCCAAGTAATGCGAGTAATTATTTACTTGCATACAATGCTGGAACAAGTGCTGAATTTGGCAATCAATTTAACCAATGGAGCATTCCTTTAAACAGTGCTGCTTTACCTGATAGTCTTTTCATACAAGCACCTGAACACTGGTCTGGCACAATTGATGATATAAAATTCACCACTTTAACAGCTGAAGAAGGGCTGACAAGTCTATCTGAAAACTCTGAGGTATTTGATCTTACAATTAATGCTGTAGCAGATGGCTTAACCCTCAATGGAACCAAAACATTTGGTAACGAAGGGGAAGACATAGCATTAAACTTTAATGCGAATACTAATGATCTTGATGGCTCAGAAACAGTTACCTTAACTCTTGTTGGTATCGGCGAAAATGCTAATTTTAAAGTAAACAGTCAAGACATTGATGATAGTAATATTAATTATAATAGTGGCTCTGATACTTACACAATAAGTAATGTGTTAGCAGCCGATATAAACAACTTAAGCTTTGTTCAGCAATACTTTACAGGTACTGTGAATGTTACAGCACAAACAGTTGAGTCGAGTAATAACCATGCTTCAGCTACTGTAAGTAGCTCTTTTAGCGCAATAGTCAGTCAAGTTAATGCTACTGCTAGTGATGACACCTTATTTTATAGACAAGGAAATAATGTTGATGCACTGAGCGGTGATGATACGTTGATCTTATCTAATGATGTAGGTATTGATTTTACTAGTGTTACTAGTGCTGATGGTATTAAAAATATTGAAGTAATCGACCTAGAACAAAATGGAATTCATAATGTAGAGTCACTATCACTACAAGATGTTATCAATATGACGGATAGCGACAATGATTTAACCATACAAGGTGATAGTGCTGATAGTGTTTCTTTTATCAATGATGATGGTTGGGTGAAAGATAGCAGTACAACAGAGGGGGGTCGTGATTTTGATATCTACCTTAACTCTAGTGACCCTAGCGTTACTGTCAAAGTAGAACAAGATATTGTAGATACCATTGTTAATGCTACTGCTAATGATGATACCTTATTCTATAAAGCAGGAAACAGTGTTAATGGACTTAGCGGTGATGATACGTTGATCTTATCTCACGATGTAGATATTGATTTTACGAGCTTTACCAATGCAGATGGTATTGAAAATGTTGAAGTAATAGATCTAGAACAAAATGGTACTCATGACTTAGAATCTTTATCACTTCAAGATGTTATCAATATGACGGATAGCGACAATGATTTAACCATACAAGGTGATA